>NZ_JAOEDV010000029.1:0-48501 GCF_029837545.1 Stenotrophomonas sp. GD04024
GCGGCTCACACCCCGCAAACCCACAGTGCCCCGCCTTCGACAGTTGGCCGGTCGCCAGTAGATCCACGCCATGCGTGGATGAATCTCCATGGAAATCGAATATTTCGAGAATTGATCGAACAGCAGCCGAGCATGGCTCGGCTCTACAAAAGGGGGGCAGATCGCGGGAAACTGTCGAAGGCGGGGTGGGTCCGGTTGCGGGAGTGTCCGCGGCATGGATGCCGCGGCCAAGCCCCCATGGACGGGTTTACGGCGTCTCCCGCAACCGGACCCACCCCGCCATCCCACGGAAAACCCGCTGTTGCTGTTGCAGGTGACGTTGCCTGAGGCAGGTGCAGGGCGCAGCCCTGCCAGTACCCCCCACCCCGGCCGGGCTGGCAGAATAGGCGTCTCTGCCGTTATCCGAAGCCGACGATGCGCCTCTCCCAGTTCCACCTGCACACCACCAAGGAAACCCCCAGCGATGCCGAGCTGACCAGCCACCGGCTGATGCTGCGTGCGGGCATGATCCGCAAGCTGGCATCGGGCCTGTACACCTGGTCGCCGCTGGGCCTGCGCGTGCTGCGCAAGGTTGAACGCATCGTCCGCGAGGAAATGGACCGCGCCGGCGCCGTGGAATTCCAGATCCCGACCATCCAGCCGAAGGAACTGTGGGAGCAGACCGGGCGCTGGCAGAAGTTCGGCCCGCAGCTGCTGAAGATCAAGGATCGCAAGGACCAGGTGTTCTGCTACAGCCCGACCGCCGAAGAAGCCGCCTGCGACTTCGCGCGCAGCGAGCTGTCCAGCTACAAGCAGCTGCCGGTCAACTTCTACCAGGTGCAGACCAAGTTCCGCGACGAGATCCGTCCGCGCTTCGGCGTGATGCGTTCGCGCGAGTTCCTGATGAAGGACGCCTACTCCTTCCATCTGCACGATGAGTGCCTGGTGCGCGAGTACGAGAACATGAAGTCGGCCTACAGCCGCATCTTCACCCGCCTCGGCCTGGATTTCCGCATGGTGCAGGCCGACTCCGGCGCCATCGGCGGTGATGCCTCGCAGGAATTCCACGTGATCGCCGATTCCGGCGAGGACGCGCTGGTGTTCTCCACCGGTTCGGACTACGCAGCGAACATGGAAGCGGCGATCGCTGCCGATCCGGCGCCGCGTGCGGCCGCCGGCGAAGCCCTGCGCAAGGTCGATACGCCCACCCAGAAGACCTGCGAGGACGTTGCAGCCCTGCTCGGCATCGACCTGCAGCGCACCGTGAAGTCGGTGGCGCTGATCGCCGGCGAAGGCGAAGCGCAGCAGTTCGTGCTGGCGCTGGTGCGCGGCGATCATGAGGTCAACGAGATCAAGCTGGCCAAGGTTGCCGGCCTGGCTGAGCAGCGTTTCGCCAGCGAGGCGGAAATCGCCGAGCACCTCGGCAGCGTGCCGGGCTTCCTTGGCCCGGTCGCGCCGGCCAAGGCCATCCGCGTGGTCGCCGATCGCGAAGTTGCGGCAATGTCCGACTTCGTCGTCGGTGCCAACGAAGCCGGCTTCCACCTGGCCGGCGTCAACTGGGGCCGTGACCTGGCGGAGCCGGAAGTGGCCGACATCCGCAACGTGCGTGCCGGTGACCGTGCGCTGGACGGCGGCGAACTGAAGATCGCCCGCGGCATCGAAGTCGGCCACGTGTTCCAGCTCGGCCGCACGTATGCCAAGGCGCTGGACGCCACCGTGCTTGACGAGAACGGCAAGGCGGCGGTGATGGCGATGGGCTGCTATGGCATCGGCATCTCGCGCGTGGTCGCTGCCGCGATCGAACAGAACCATGACGAGGCCGGCATCATCTGGCCGGATGCGATGGCGCCGTGGCAGGTGGTGGTGTGCGTGATCAACCCGAAGGGCGACGCCGCCGTCGCCGACGCCGCTGCCAGCCTGCTGCAGGAGCTGCGCGATGCAGGCCTGGATGCGGCGCTCGACGACCGCGGCCTGCGACCGGGCGCGATGTTCGCCGACATGGAACTGATTGGTATCCCGCACCGCGTGGTGGTGAGCGAACGCGGCCTGGCCGCTGGTACCTACGAGTACCGCTCACGTCGCGCCAGCGAAGCGGAAAGCCTCGACAAGGCCACCCTGCTGCAGCGCCTGCAGGGTTGATCAGGAGAAGACCGGGGCATGCCCCGGTCTTTTCTTGCCGCCCGAACCACCGCCTGATACTGCAACATACATAATCCGGTCAAAATCGACGCCATGCAGCCTGCATGCCGCCAAGCCCTGACCCGCCTGCATTTGTGCTTGGATTAATTCATCTTTATTCTGTCCCGCGACGCCATGGACTGGCTCGTCCCGTCCACACATTAGTTTCCGGAGTAACCGTAAATGAGCATTGACCTGACCGGCCTGTCGGCACGAGAGCTGGGCGCCCTGATCCGCACCGCGAAGAAGCAGCAGACCATCGTCGCCAAGCGCCGGCCGATCACCAAGGTCCGGGCCCAGCTGAGCAAGCTGGCCAAGACCGAGGGTTACACCATCGAGGAACTGTTCGGCAGCGCCCCCGCTCCGCGCGCCCGCAAGGTCGCCACGGCGACCAAGGCGCCGTCCAAGACGGCTGGCCGCAAGCTGGGCAAGGTTGCCCCGAAGTACCGCAACCCGGCCAACCCGAAGGAAACCTGGACCGGCCGTGGCAAGCAGCCGCGCTGGATGGCCGAGCTGACCGCCAAGGGCAGCAAGAAGCCGGAAGATTTCCTGATCAAGAAGGCCTGAGGCCAGATCGGGAAACAATGAAAAACGCCGGCGAACGCCGGCGTTTTTCATTTCCCGGGAGGTGTGTGGAGCAACGGCCCACACCCACAGCAAGCAGCACAGAAGGACGATTACAGGGTTTTGCGCGCGGGCATCAGCAGGTTGCCGAACAGCAGGCCGGCGACCAGCGCCATCACCACGTTGAGCACGGTGAGGAACACGCTCTGGCCGGCACCCACGTCCTGCTGCTGGACCAGGGTCAGCACGCCACGCAGGCTGGTGCTGCCGGGCACCATCATGATGATGCCCGGCAGGCGGATGATCGCGCCGGGGCGACCGACCAGGCGGCCGAACAGATTGCCGCCCGCGGTCAACAGCATCGCCGACAGGAAGATGCCCGCCGGTGCCCCCCAGGCATGGCCACCGAACTTGGAAATCGCATAACCGGCCACCGAGGCGGCGATCACCCACGGGTAATCGCGGCGGTTGGCCTTGAACAGCATCGCGAACGCGAACGCGGCGGTCAGCAGCGAGCCCCACTCCACCCACGGCCCCTGGGGCCGCGCCGCACGGATCACCGGGTCCAGCCCGAGCACGTCGGCCAGGGTCACCGCGATCATCGCGCCGACGCTGAGCTTCATGATGGTGGTCAACGCGCCGGCGAAGCGCGCGGTGCCCGACACCCAGTGCTGGCTGGCCAGTTCATTGACTGCATTGGTGAGCGACATGCCCGGCAGCAGCACCACCAGCGAGGCGATGATCACCGTGTTGAGGTTGAGCGCGCCGATGAACGACGCGACCAGAGTGGCGACCAGGCCCGCCAGCAGTGCGGCCAGTGCTTCGGCCGCCTCGCGGGTGGCCGGGCGACGGTCGGTGACCATGCCGAGCAGGCCGATCATCAGGCCGATGACACCGGCGGTGGCGATGTCCAGCCACGGCAGCTTCCACATGCCGGCCACGCCGGCCGCGCCGAGGCTGAACGACAGGATGGTGCGCAGCTTGCCGCGACGGCCCGGATCCTTGTCCAGCTGGCGCAGTGCAGTGTGGCCCTGGGCGATGCTCATCCGCCCGTTGGACACTTCCTCGGCGATATGGTCGGCGACGCTGAGCTTGTGCAGGTCGTTCTCGCCGGGCGCCAGCCGGATCACACGGGTGATGTCACTGGAGCCGATCGCCTGCGCCGGGTCGCTGAAGCTAAGAATGATACCGGTGGGATTCGACCACGGTTCACAATCCAGATCGAGCTGGCGGGCCAGTGCCACGACTGCCGTTTCCAGGCGCTGGGCCGTGGTGCCGTAGCTGTGCAGGCGTCCGGCGATCTCGGAAACGAAGGCCACGCGCTGCGCGTAGGTGGCCTGGGGCGTGGGGATCGTGTGAGCGTCTGCGGACATGCGACGTAGTATTACCTAGGCCGGGCCTTACCGGAGAAATTCATCCGAGTTCGACGCGATGCCCAATACAGACCTGTTATGCTGCGACCCGAATGGCCCAAGTGACCCCGAACCTCGCCCCCCAGCTCGAACAGGACGCCCATGACCCGGGCCTGATCCGCCTGTCCGGCACCTGGACCCTGAAAACCGCGCTCGCCGCGGCCGAAGTCCTGCGTGGCGTTCCCGAAAAGCTGACCGGCATCGATGCGACCGGCATCGAGCAGATGGATTCGGCCGGCGTGCTGCAGGTACTTCGCGTGGCCCACCGCGCCGACCTCGGCGAAGACGCGCTGCAGTTTCGCCAGGACCACCAGGCGCTGGTCTGCACCATCGAAGAGGTCGCCGACGACCGGCCCAAGCCCAAGCGCGACTTCGGCGTGCTGGCGGCACTGGAGCGACTGGGTGTCAGCGTCCATGCCACCGGCCACAACATCAAGGCGCTGTGCAGTTTCCTCGGCGAGAACCTGGTCAAGGCCGCGCGCCTGGTCAAGGAACCCCGACGCTTCCGCCTGACCGCCACCGTGCACCAGATGGAACAGGTGGGGCTGGATGCGGTACCGCTGGTGGCGCTGCTGTCCTATCTGGTCGGCGCGGTGATCGCCTTCCTCGGCTCGACCATCCTTCGCGATTTCGGCGCCGAGATCTACGTCGTCGAGCTGGTCAACATCGCCTTCCTGCGCGAGTTCGCCGTGCTGCTGACCGCCATCGTGCTGGCCGGCCGCACCGCCAGTGCCTTCACCGCGCAGATTGGCGCGATGAAGGCGCGCGAGGAGATCGATGCGATGCGCACCCTCGGCCTGGACCCGGTCGACCTGCTGGTGCTGCCCCGCTTGCTGGCGCTGCTGGTGACCCTGCCGCTGCTGACCTTCATTGCCATGGTTGCCGGCCTCGCCGGCGGCATCACCGTCGGCGCATTCGACCTGGACATCCCGCCACAGATGTACATCGCGCGCATGCACGAGACGATGGAAGTGCGGCACATGCTGGTCGGCCTGTCGAAGGCGCCAGTGTTCGCGCTGGTGATCGGCCTGATCGGCTGCCTGGAAGGACTGAAGGTGGAAGGCACCGCGCAGTCGGTCGGCGAACGCACCACCTCCAGCGTGGTGCAGACGATCTCGCTGGTGATCATCATCGACGCCTTCGCGGCGTTGTGGTTCATGCACATGGACTGGTGACATGAGCACATCCGCCCGCCCCGAAATCCTCGACATGCGTGACGACCAGGGCCATGAACTGGCGATCCGCGTGCGCGGCCTGGTCAACCGCTTCGGCAGCCAGACCGTGCATGAGGACCTGGACCTGGACGTGCGCCGCGGCGAGATCCTGGGCGTGGTCGGCGGCTCCGGTACCGGCAAGTCGGTGCTGATGCGCTCGATCCTCGGCCTGCGCACGCCCGACGAAGGCCAGATCGAAGTGCTGGGCCGCGACGCACGTGCCGACGATGCCGAAAGCCGCCTGCACATCGAGCGCAACACCGGCGTGCTGTTCCAGGACGGCGCCCTGTTCTCCTCGCTGACCGTGGGCGAGAACGTGCAGGTACCGCTGAAGGAGCACCATCGTGAGCTTCCCGAGCGCTGGCACTACGAACTGGCACTGCTGAAGGTGAAGCTGGCCGGCCTGCCCGCCGACGCGATCAACAAGCTGCCTTCGCAGCTGTCCGGCGGCATGCGCAAGCGCGCCGGCCTGGCGCGCGCCCTGGCGCTGGATCCGCCGCTGCTGTTCCTGGACGAACCCACCGCCGGCCTCGACCCGATCGGCGCGGCCGCGTTCGACCGGCTGATCAAGACCCTGCAGGAAGCGCTGGGGCTGACCGTGTTCCTGATCACCCACGACCTGGACACGCTGTACGCCATCTGCGACCGCGTCGCCGTGCTGGCCGACCGCAAGGTGGTGGCCAATGCACCGTTGCCGGAAATCGAGAAACTGGATCATCCGTGGATCCAGGAATACTTCCACGGACCGCGTGCACGTGCCGCGCGCGGCGAACAGATCGAGAGTGCCTGAGCCATGGAAACCAAAGCCAACTACGTGCTGATCGGCGCGTTCACCCTGATCACCGGCCTGGCCCTGCTGGCCTTCGGCCTGTGGGCCGCCAAGTACTCCTCCGACCGTACCTGGCAGGAATACCGCGTGGTGTTCCGCGAGGCGGTGACCGGCCTGTCGGTGGGCAGCCCGGTGCAGTACAACGGCATAGCGGTCGGTTCGATCACCGAACTGAACCTGGTGCCGGACGATCCGCGCCAGGTGGTCGCACGCATCCGCCTGAACTCGACCACGCCGGTCAAGACCGATACCCGCGCCAAGCTGGCGATCACCAGCCTCACCGGCCCGTCGATCATCCAGCTCAGCGGCGGTACGCCGCAGTCGCCGGCGTTGACCACGGTCAACAAGGACCCGGCACCGATCATCCCGACCACGCCTTCGGCGCTGCAGAACATCACCGACGTGGCCAACCGCATCGTCGAGCGCATGGACCAGATCCTCAGCGACCGCAACGTCGCTTCGATCAACGCGACGCTGGCCAATCTTGAAACGATCAGTGGTGGCCTGGCCGACCGTGACCAGGGCACCCAGGCGCTGCTGCTCAGCGCGCGCGATGCCGCACGCAGCCTGGACACCACGCTGAAGACCACCAACGGCACCATCGAGCGCCTGGACAAGAACCTGGTGCAGCAGCTGCCGGGCATCATCGACAAGCTCGACGCCACGCTGGGCAAGCTCGATTCGGCCGCCGGCAATGCCGATTCGATCCTGGGCGAGAACCGTGCGGCGATCAACAGCTTCGCCAACGACGGCCTCGGCCAGCTCGGCCCGACACTGACCGAGCTGCGTGGCCTGATCCGCGACCTGCGCCGGGTCAGCGACCGCCTCGAGAACAACCCCGCGCGCTACCTGCTGGGCCGCGACGCACCGAAGGAGTTCGAACCCAAATGAGCACGACCACCCTTCCGCGCCTGCTGCTGGCCGCCTCGTTGGTCACCCTGCTGGGCGGCTGCTCCATCCTTGGCAGCAGCGAGAAAACCGCAGTGACCCTGTACTCGCCTGCCGTGCAGGTGAAGGCGGATCCGGCATGGCCGCAGGCCAGCTGGCAGCTGGTACTGGCCAAGCCCAGCGCCGCGCGCATGGTCGACAGCCCGCGCATCAACGTGCGCCCGACGCCGTCGCAGATGGAGATCTACAAGGGCGCCAGCTGGGCACAGCCGGCCACCGACATGATCGAGGACACCCTGCTGCGTGGTTTCGAGGACTCCGGCCGCATCCGCGGCGTGGCGCGCAGCAGCGCGGGCATCCGGGCCGACTACAAGCTGTCCACCGACGTACGCCGCTTCGAGTCGGATTACCAGGGCCAGGCCACGCCCACCGTGGTCATCGAGGTCAATGCCAAGCTGATCCACGTCGCCGACCAGCGCGTGGTCGCCGACCGCACCTTCCGCCAGGCCCAGCCGGTCGGCAGCACCGACGTCCCGGCGGTCACTGCCGCGTTCGAACGCGGCCTGCAGCAGCTGGCCCAGGACGTGGTCGGCTGGACGCTGGTGAGCGGACAGGCCGACCAGCCGGGCGTCACGCGCTGATCCCAAGC
This sequence comes from Stenotrophomonas sp. GD04024, assembly GCF_029837545.1. Classification (NCBI taxonomy): domain Bacteria; kingdom Pseudomonadati; phylum Pseudomonadota; class Gammaproteobacteria; order Lysobacterales; family Lysobacteraceae; genus Stenotrophomonas; species Stenotrophomonas sp. GD04024. The sequence goes on from NZ_JAOEDV010000029.1 coordinate 7,714, forward strand.
CCCGGTAGCGCCGGGCCATGCCCGGCGGCCGCCCATCAGCGCGGCGCAATCCAGCGGAACGTCAGGTTGATGCGCTCTGTCTGCACCCGTGCCATCTTCGGTAGTGCGTGCTGGTAGAACCGCTGGGTCTGTCCGGCCATCAGCAACAGATCGCCATGGCCAAGCAGGAACTCGGCCTTGCGCGTCGTGTCATCTCGCCGCCGCAGCAGGAAACGCCGGGCGGCCCCCAGGCTCAGCGACGCGATCACCGGCGCCGGGCCCAGTTCGGGCTCATCATCGCTGTGCCAGCCCATATGGTCAGTGCCGCCGCGATAGCGGTTCAGCAACACGCTGTTGAAGCGACCGATGCCCGCGGCCTGCAGGCGCCCACGCAGGGCCTGCAACACAGGTGGCCAGGGATGCGGCACGAACTCGGCACCGGAGTAGCGATAACGGGCCTCTGGGTCGCCGATCCAGCAGCTCAGCCGCGGCGAATCCACCCAGCGGCCGAACATGCGGATGCGATGGACCTCCCATGGCACATCAGCCTCCAGCGTAGATATGAGCCGGTCCGCGTCGGCCGCAGCCAGCCAGCCCGGCAGGTGCTGGACATCGGCGTCAGGAAGGTCGAGAGGAAGCAGCATGGTGGCACAGTAGCACCGGACCGATTTGCCGTTGAAGCAACGTTTACCGGAAAATGGACTCAGCCCCACCGCTGGTCCCCCATGATGCGCAGCTCCCTTCCCGCCAGGTTCCACCCATGAGTCACGCTGCGTCCGGCATCCGCCAGCTCAGCTTCTCGGTGCTGCGCGCGCTGTTCCGCGCTGTTCCGATGCCCGCATCGCTGCGTGATCGCCTTCGCAACAGGGGCCTGGACCGCATCGGCAGCTGGAGCCCTCCTCCGCCGCGCGGCCGTGTCGGCGCAGCAGCCGATGGGGCGCGTGCACTGCTGCGTGCCGATGAGCGGGCAATCGGCTACGCCGCCGCAGAAGACGCGCCGTTGCCGGCCACACTGCCGGCCACGCTGGTGGCCTTCTACCTGCCGCAGTTCCATCCGTTCGAAGAGAACGATGCCTGGTGGGGCAAGGGCTTCACCGAATGGCGCAACGTCAGCCGTGCCCTGCCGCAGTTCGAGGGACATGTGCAGCCGCGCCTGCCCGGCGACCTGGGCTTTTATGACCTTCGTGTTGGCGAGACACTGCGCGCGCAGGCGCGGCTGGCGACCGACCATGGCATCGGCGCGTTCTGCTTCTATTTCTACTGGTTCAGTGGCTACACGCTGATGGAGCAGCCCCTGCGCCAATGGCTGGCCGACAGCACGATTGAACTGCCGTTCTGCCTGTGCTGGGCCAACGAGAACTGGACCCGGCGCTGGGATGGGCGCAACCAGGACGTACTGATCGGCCAACAGCACAGTGCCGAGGATGACCTGGCGTTCATCGCCCACGTTGCCGATTACCTGCGCGACCCGCGTGCGTTGAAGGTCGAGGGACGACCGGTGCTGTTGCTGTACCGGCCGCAGTTGCTGCCCGATCCCAAGGCTACGGCGGCGCGCTGGCGTGGCTGGTGCCGTGACAATGACATCGGCGAGATCCACCTGGCCTACGTGCAGAGTTTCGAGCGACCGGATCCGCGCGAAATCGGCTTCGATGCCGCTGTGGAGTTCCCGCCGAACATCGCCGCGCCACGGCAGCTGAACACCAGCCAGTTCCTGCTCAACCCCGACTACGAAGGCGACGTGCGCGACTGGCGCGAGCTGGCTGCGCAGATGCGCACGGCACCGCTGCCGGACTATCCGCTCTATCCAGGCGTCAACCCGGGCTGGGACAACGAGGCCCGCCGACCCGGCCGCGGCCGTGTTCTACTGCATGCGTCTCCGCGTGGCTACAGCGACTGGTTGCACGACACGGTGCACCAGCGCCTGCGTGATGTAGCGCCCGCTCGGCGCCTGGTGTTCATCAATGCCTGGAACGAATGGGCGGAAAGCGCCGTTCTTGAACCGGATGCCCGTCTCGGGCATGCCTGGCTGCATGCCACCCGGCGCGCGCTGTCCCCCCCGCAGGCCGCTCCGTCGCGTCCCTGCATCGTCATCCACGCGTGGTATCTGGATGCGCTGCCGGAGCTGTTGCAGGCGGTGAAGGACAGTGGGCTGCAGGCACGCCTGGTCATCACCACCACAGGGGAGCGTCAGGCACAGGTGCAGTCGATCGTCGATGCGCAGGGCCTGGCCGCTGAAATCTGGGTCTACGACAACCACGGCCGTGACGTCCTGCCGTTCCTGCACGCAGCCGACCGGCTGTTGCGGCAGGATGAATCACTGGTGCTGAAGCTGCATACCAAGCGCTCCAGCCATCGTGACAATGGCGACCAGTGGCGGCGCGAGATGGTCGACGCGCTGCTGGGCCCTGCCCAGGCTGCTGCGAACCTGGCCCATCTGCAGGCCGATCCCCGCATCGGCCTGATGGCTCCGGCAGGCCACCTGCTGAAGGTGGCCGACTACATCGGCGGCAATGCACTGCGCATGGAGCGGCTCTGGGCATTGCTGGGCCTGGACAGTGCACCCGGCGATGGACAGTTCGCGTCCGGCAGCATGTTCTGGGTACGCCTGCCGGCGCTGCGCCCCCTGCTCGATGCCCATCTGCTGCCGAGCATGTTCGACGCCGAAGCAGGGCAGATCGATGGCACGCTGGCGCATGCCATCGAACGTGCGACCGGAGCCGTGGTGTCCGCTGCCGGGTTCACTGTAGCCGACACCTCCGAGGTGGAAGGCGCTCCCCCGCGCGCTTCCTCCTCGGAATATGCTTACGCCCGAGGACGCTGAGGCCCAGGCGTCAGCTGCGCGCAAACGCCACGCCGGTCTTCTCCTTCAGCTCCTCGTCGCCCACACCTGGCGCCGCTTCCACCAGCACCAGACCGGCATCGGTCACGTCGAAAACGGCCAGATCGGTGATGATGCGGTCGACCACACCGACGCCGGTCAACGGCAGCGTGCATTCGGACAGGATCTTGTGCTCGCCGTTCCTGGCGGTGTGCTCCATCAGCACCACCACGCGCTGCACGCCGGCCACCAGGTCCATCGCACCGCCCATGCCCTTGACCATCTTGCCAGGCACCATCCAGTTGGCCAGGTCGCCCTTGGCCGTCACTTGCATGGCGCCAAGGATGGCCAGGTTGACGTGGCCACCGCGGATCATCGCGAAGCTGTCATGGCTGCCGAAATAGCTGGCACCGGCACGCGCGGTGACGGTCTGCTTGCCGGCATTGATCAGGTCGGCGTCGACTTCAGCGTCGGTGGGGAACGGGCCAATGCCAAGCAGGCCGTTTTCTGACTGCAGCCACACGTCCACGCCTTCGGGAATGTGGTTGGCCACCAGCGTCGGCAGGCCGATGCCCAGGTTCACGTAGGCGCCATCGGTCAATTCCTGGGCAGCGCGGGCCGCCATCTCATCACGGGTCCACGCCATGTCAGTTGCCCTCCGCGCGGATGGTGCGCTGTTCGATGCGTTTTTCAGGATGTGCGTTGTGCACGATGCGGTGCACGTAGATGCCCGGCAGGTGCACCTGGTCCGGATCGATGCTGCCAACTGGCACGACCTCTTCGACTTCCACGATGCAGACCTTGCCGGCCATCGCGCAGGCCGGGTTGAAGTTGCGCGCGGTCTTGCGGAACACCAGGTTGCCAGCTTCGTCGGCCTTCCAGGCCTTGACCAGCGCGACGTCGGCGCGCAGCGCGGTCTCCATCACGTAGTGCTTGCCGTCGAACTCGCGGGTTTCCTTGCCTTCGGCCACCACCGTGCCATAGCCGGTGGCAGTGAAGAATGCCGGGATGCCCGCACCGCCAGCACGCAGGCGCTCGGCCAGGGTGCCCTGCGGGTTGAACTCCAGCTCCAGCTCGCCGGCCAGGAACTGCCGCTCGAATTCCTTGTTTTCGCCCACGTAGGACGAAATCATCTTCTTGATCTGCCGTGTTTCCAGCAGCTGGCCGAGGCCGAAACCATCGACGCCGGCATTGTTGGAAATCACGGTCAGGCCCTTGGCACCGCTGTCGCGCAGGGCGGCGATCAGTGCCTCTGGAATACCGCACAGGCCAAATCCGCCCACGGCCAGGGTCTGGCCATCGGCGACCACCCCCTGCAGGGCGTCCGCCGCGCTGGCGAAGCGCTTGCTGCCGGAATTTGCATGTCCCATCTCTACAGCCCTGCAGGAAAGAATCAGCGCATTCTAGCCGGACCCTATCGGGATGCTGGGGTGCACCGCAGCAATTGCGCGGACACTCAGCTGTGCGCGATCTCCGCCATCACGCGCTTCAGCCCGGCCTGCCACGCCGGCAACGCGATGCTGAAATCCCGTTGCAGCTTGCCATTGTCCAGTACCGACCAGGCAGGACGTGGGGTCGAAGCCGGGTACTCGGAACTGGGAATCGCCTCCACCACGGGTACCCTGTCCAGCAGCCCCATGGCGGCAGCTTCTGCAAAGATCGCCTCGGCAAATCCGTGCCAGCTTGTCTGCCCGGTGGCGGTCAGGTGCCAGGTACCTGACAACTGGCCCGGGTGCTGCAATGCCAGCGCAGTGACATCGGCGATCAATGCTGCAGGGGTCGGCGTGCCGACCTGGTCGGCCACCACCCGTAGCGTGTCGCGCTCGGTGCCGACCCGCAGCATGGTGCGCAGGAAGTTCGCGCCGTGCGAGGCATACACCCACGCCGTGCGGAAGATCAGGTGGCGTCCGCCCGCTGCACGCACGGCGAGTTCGCCATCACGCTTGCTGGCGCCGTACACGCCCAGCGGTGCGGTGGGTTCGTCCTCGCGGTATGGCTGCGTGCCGTGTCCATCGAATACATAGTCCGTGGAGTAGTGCACGAACGGCACGCCCTGCAGCGCGCACCAACGCGCGATTACGCCCGGTGCCAGCGCATTGGCCGAAAAAGCCGCGTCTGCGTCCTGTTCGGCGCGGTCCACTGCCGTATAGGCGGCCGCATTGACCACGATTGACGGCTGCAGCCGGTCAAGCAGTGCCGGGAGGCTGTCAGGGTGGCCAAAATCGGCAGTTTCGCAGGCACTACCATCAGGCAGGATACCGCTACGGGTGGTCGCGACGACCTTGCCCAATGGCGCCAGTGCGCGCAGCAGTTCCTGCCCCACCTGACCATTCCCGCCCAACACCAAAAGTTTCATGGCCTGTAGACCGGCAGACGATCCCCAGCAATGTCCTTCAGGAACGGCGCACTCTCATCCTTGGCCGAAAGCATCGGCGCACCTATCGGCCAGTCCACGGCGATGTCTGCATCATTCCAGCGGATGCCAGCATCGGCCTCCTTTACGTAGACATCGGTGCAGAGATAGTTGAACAACGCCGTTTCAGACAGCACAGCGAAGCCGTGCGCGAACCCTTCCGGAATCCAGAACTGTCGCTTGTTTTCGGCGCTCAGGACCACCGCCTCCCAGCGCCCGAAGGTCGGCGAGCCGCGGCGGATGTCCACTGCGACGTCATAGACCTCACCCTGCAGCACCGAAATCAGCTTGCCCTGTGGGCGCGGCCATTGATAGTGAAGGCCACGCAGCACGCCTCTGCTTGACGACGAAACATTGCTTTGTACGAAGCCGCGTTCCAGGCCCGCCTCCGCAAACCGGTCGGCATTCCACGTTTCAAAGAAAAATCCACGGGCATCGCCGAACACGTTCGGCTCGATCACTTTGCAGCCAGCCAGACTCGTCTCGATAACTCTCACGGCACGACACCACGCTGCAACAGCTTGATCAGGTACTGGCCGTAGCCGTTCTTGCTCAACGGTGCAGCGAGTTCTTCCAGCTTGGCCGCATCAATCCAGCCCTGCCCGAAGGCGATCTCTTCAGGGCAACACACCTGCAGGCCCTGCCGGGTCTGGATGGTCTCGATGAAGTTCGAGGCTTCCAGCAACGACTGATGGGTACCCGTATCCAGCCAGGCGTAGCCGCGGCCCAATGCTTCAAGGTGCAGATTGCCTTCGGCCAGGTAGCGGTTGTTGAGATCAGTGATTTCCAGCTCGCCACGCGGCGAAGGCTTCAACTCGGCTGCATACTCGCTGGCGTTTCCATCATAGAAGTACAGACCGGTCACAGCATAGTTCGAACGCGGACTCTCCGGCTTCTCGACCAGATCGATCACTCTGCCGTCCTTGTCGAACTCGGCCACGCCATAGCGCTCCGGATCATTCACCCAGTAACCGAACACCGTGGCACCTGCGTCGCGCTGGTCGGCGCGCTTGAGCACCTCGCGCAGGCCGGTCCCGTGGAAGATGTTGTCTCCCAGCACCAGGCAGCTCGGTTTGCCAGCCACGAAGTCGCGGCCGATCAGATAGGCCTGCGCCAGGCCATCGGGGCTGGGCTGCACCGCGTACTGGATGTCCATGCCCCACTGCGAGCCGTCGCCCAGCAACTGCTGGAACAGCGCCTGCTCGTGCGGGGTGTTGATGATCAGTACCTCACGGATGCCCGCGAGCATCAGCACGCTGAGCGGGTAGTAGATCATCGGCTTGTCGTACACCGGCAGCAGCTGCTTGCTGACACCCTTGGTGATCGGATACAGCCGGGTGCCGGAGCCACCGGCGAGAATGATGCCCTTGCGTTGGGTCATGAGATCTCCAGGGTTCAAGCGGCGGTGCCGATGCGCTGCAGGCGGTAGCTGCCATCCAGCACGCCGTTGACCCACTCCTGGTTGCCCAGGTACCAGTCAACGGTAAAGGCGATGCCCTGCTCGAAGGTGTAGGCCGGTTCCCAGCCGAGGTCGTTCTTCAGCTTGGAGGCGTCGATCGCATAGCGGCGGTCGTGCCCCGGACGGTCGGCCACGTAAGTAATCTGGCTGCTGCGCGGCTGGCCATCCTCTCGCGGGCGGCGTGCATCAAGCAGCGCGCAGATCGCCTGCACGACCTCGATGTTCTGCTTCTCCGAATTGCCACCAACATTGTAGGTCTCACCCACTTGGCCCTTGGCCAGCACGGTGCGGATGGCTTCGCAGTGGTCGGACACGAACAGCCAGTCGCGCACCTGCTTGCCATCGCCATACACCGGCAGCGGCTCACCGGCCAGCGCCTTGGCGATCACCAGCGGAATCAGCTTCTCCGGGAAGTGATACGGGCCGTAGTTGTTGGAGCAGTTGGTGGTCAGCACCGGAAGTCCATACGTATGGTGGAAGGCGCGGACCAGATGGTCAGACGCAGCCTTCGACGCCGAGTACGGCGAGTTCGGGGCATACGGCGTGGTCTCGCTGAACTTGCCGGTTTCTCCCAGGGTGCCGTAGACCTCGTCGGTGGACACGTGCAGGAAGCGGAAGGCCGCACGCTGCTCGGCCGGCAAGGCCTTCCAGTAGTCGCGCACCGCTTCCAGCAGGCCCAGGGTGCCGACCACGTTGGTCTGGATGAAGGCGCCCGGACCATCGATCGAACGGTCCACATGGCTTTCTGCAGCGAAATTCAGCACCGCCTCCGGCCGATGCTCGGCCAGCAGGCCGGCGACCAGAGCCTGGTCACCGATATCGCCCTGCACGAACACGTGGTCGGGATTGCCATCCAGGCCACCCAGGGTCTTCAGATTGCCTGCGTACGTCAGTGCGTCGAGATTGATGACCTTGATGCCACGGGCGACCGCTTCGAGAACAAAGTTACCGCCAATGAATCCGGCACCGCCGGTGACAAGCCATGTGGGCACTACATGTTCTCCTGTTGATGATCCATGTGGGCCGCACCCGGCAACCCGACTCAGCGCGACAGGATACATCGGAGGCACCTTCACGACTGCCCTCACACCGTGAACAAGACGCATGGCCTCGCGGATTTTGCGGCATCGCAACAAAACCATACGCATTCGCATGGCGCCACGCCACCCGCTAGAATCGGGATCCCACCCCCGAACCGGTTGCTGTCGCAGGACCGGATGTTCCCCCAGCAAATGTGAGCCGGCCAGCGGCCGGCACTACAAGGACCCCGTACCAGATGAAAATCCTCGTCGCGTACAAGCGCGTGGTGGACTACAACGTCCGCATTCAGGTCAAGCCGGACGGTTCCGGCGTGGTCACCGACGGCGTCAAGCTGTCCCCCAATCCCTTCGATGAAATTGCCCTGGAAGAAGCCCTGCGCCTGCGCGACAAGGGCATCGCCAGCGAAGTCGTGGTTGCGACCATCGCACCGGCCGACGCCCAGGCGCACCTGCGCAACGGCCTGGCCATGGGCGCGAACCGTGCCATTCACGTCGTCACCGATCAGGCCATCCAGCCGCTGACCGCCGCCCGCACCCTGCTCAAGCTGATCGAGAAGGAACAGCCGGACCTGGTGATCCTGGGCAAGCAGGCGATCGACGATGACGCCAACCAGACCGGCCAGATGCTGGCCACGCTCTGGGGCCGTCCGCAGGCGACCTTCGCCAGCAAGCTTGAGATCGCTGACGGCAAGGCCACGGTCACCCGCGAGGTCGATGCCGGCCTGGAAACGCTCGAAGTGGACCTGCCGGCGGTGGTCACCACCGACCTGCGCCTGAACGAGCCGCGCTTCATCAAGCTGCCAGACATCATGAAGGCCAAGGCCAAGCCGCTGGAGACCCTGCAGCTGGCCGACCTCGGCGTTGAAGCCGCCGACACCTTCAAGACCACCCACTACGCCGCGCCGTCAAAGCGCAGCAAGGGTGTGATGGTCAAGGACGCAGCCGAACTGGTTGCCGCACTCAAGCAGAAGGGGCTGCTGTAATGAGCAAGATTCTCGTCATCGCCGAGCACCACGACGGCAAGCTCAATGCCGCCACCGCCAAGACCGTCAGCGCCGCCGCCGCCATCAGCGGCGCCAGCATCGACGTGCTGGTGCTGGCCGCCGACCCGGCCGCTGTCGCCGCTAACGCCGCAAAGATCGCCGGCGTCGCCAAGGTCCTGACCTTGGCCAACGCCGCCAATGCACAGGCCATCGCCCAGGTGCTGGCGCCGCAGATCGCACAGCTGGCCAAGGGCTACACCCACGTGTTCGGCCCGTCGACCACCTTCGGCAAGGACCTGATGCCGTGCGTGGCGGCCCTGCTCGGCGTCAACCAGGTCTCCGACCTGATGAGCGTCGAAGGCAGCCACACCTTCAAGCGCCCGATCTACGCCGGCAACGCGATCATCACCGTCGAAGCCCCGGCCGACCAGGTCGTGGTTGCCACCGTGCGTGCCGCGTCCTGGCCGGAAGCCGCCCAGGGTGGCAGTGCCGCCGTCGAAGCGGCCAGCGTCGACGCCCCGCTGCCGACCCACACCCGCTTCGTCGGCCTGGCCGCCGGTGCCAGCGACCGCCCGGACCTGCAGAGCGCCAAGCGCGTGGTCTCCGGTGGCCGTGGCGTCGGCTCGGAGGAGAACTTCAAGGTCATCTTCCAGCTGGCCGACAGGCTCGGCGCTGCCGTCGGCGCTTCGCGCGCCGCGGTCGATGCCGGCTATGTGCCCAGCGACCTGCAGGTCGGCCAGACCGGCAAGATCATCGCGCCGGAGCTGTACGTGGCCGTCGGCATCAGCGGCGCGATCCAGCACCTGACCGGCATCAAGGACGCCGGCACCATCGTGGCGATCAACAAGGACGGCGACGCGCCGATCTTCGAGATCGCAGATATCGGCCTGGTCGGTGACCTGTTCACGATCCTGCCGGAGCTGGAAGCGGCGCTCGGCTGATCCCAGCAAAGGAATCGCATAATCAATGAGTTATGCGATTCCTGGTTTTTTCCCGACCGGCAAGGATGCTGGACAGGATTACCCGCCTTGGCGGAGCGTGTCGCTATAATCGGCGGTCACCCCAGTTAGGACCGCATTGATGACGCTCCCGTGTTTCAAGGCCTATGACATCCGTGGTCGGGTTCCGGATGAACTCGACGCCAACCTGGCCAAGCGCATCGGCGCAGGCACGGCGGCATTGCTGGGGCCGGGACCGGTCATCGTCGGCCATGACATCCGCCTGAGCAGCCCGGAGCTGCTGCAGGCCGCGATCGAAGGGCTCACCGCAAGTGGCCGCGATGTCATCGACATCGGCCTGTGCGGCACCGAGGAAGTGTACTTCCAGACGTTCCACCGCCAGGCTGCCGGCGGCATCATGGTTACTGCCAGCCACAATCCGATGGATTACAACGGCATGAAGCTGGTGCGCGAACAGTCCAAGCCGATCAGCGGCGATACCGGCCTGTTCGACATCCGCGACTTCGCGGCCTCCGATGCGCCGTTGGGCAACGGCCACGGCACGGTCAGCCAGGATGCCGACAAATCGGCCTACATCCAGCACCTGCTCGGCTACATCGATGTCGCCAGCCTGAAGCCGCTGAAGATCGTCACCAACGCTGGCAACGGTGGTGCCGGCCTGGTGATCGACGCACTGGGCCCGCACCTGCCCTTCGAATTCATCCGCATCCAGCATGAGGCCGACGGCAGCTTCCCAAACGGCATTCCCAACCCGCTGCTGCCGGAAAACCGCGCGGCCACCCGCGACGCGGTGCGCGAACACGGTGCCGACTTCGGCATCGCCTGGGATGGCGACTTCGACCGCTGCTTCTTCTTCGACGCCGATGGCAACTTCATCGAGGGCTACTACCTGGTCGGCCTGCTGGCCACCGCGCTGCTCGCGCGCCAGCCGGGCGGCAAGATCATCCATGATCCGCGCCTGACCTGGAACACCATCGAGCAGGTGCAGCAGGCTGGTGGCGTACCGATCATGAGCAAGACCGGCCACGCCTTCATCAAGGAACGCATGCGCGCCGAAGATGCGATCTACGGCGGCGAGATGAGCGCGCACCACTATTTCCGCGATTTCGCCTACTGCGACTCCGGCATGATTCCCTGGTTGCTGATCGCCGCACTGGTCTCGCAGACCGGCACCCCGCTGGGCGAACTGGTCGCGGACCGGGTGAAGGCTTTCCCCTGCAGTGGCGAGATCAACTTCCGCGTGGAAGACGCCAAGGCGACGGTGGCCCACGTCCTTGCCCACTACCAGGCCGACGCACCGTTGCTGGATCATACCGACGGCGTCAGCGCCGAGTTCGCCGACTGGCGCTTCAACCTGCGCAGCTCGAACACCGAACCACTGCTGCGCCTGAACATCGAAACCCGAGGCGACGCCGTGCTGCTGGCGCGACGCACCCAGGAACTTACCGCCCTGATCGGCGGCAGCCCGGCTCATCATTAAGTTAAGTAAGGAAGGACTCCATGCTCCCCATCGTTCCCGTCATCCTCTCCGGCGGCTCCGGCACGCGCCTCTGGCCGCTGTCGCGTGAAGCCTATCCCAAGCAGTTCCTGCCGCTGGTCGGCGAGGACACGATGCTGCAGGCCACCTGGAAGCGCGTGGCGGACATCGCCGGCAAGGCGCCGATCGTGGTGGCCAACCAGGAGCACCGCTTCATGGCCGCCGAGCAGCTGCGCGAGTGCAATGTGCGCCCGCAGGCGTTGATCCTGGAGCCGATCGGACGCAACACGGCTCCGGCCATCGCGATCGCCGCGTTGCAGGTCCTGGCGGAGAACGACGACGCTCTGCTGCTGGTGCTTCCCTCGGACCACGTCGTGCGCAACGAGAATGCCTTCCACGCTGCGGTTGCCCAAGCTGCCAGCGCCGCCGATGCCGGCAAGCTGGTCACTTTCGGCATCGTGCCGACCGCGCCGGAAACAGGCTATGGCTACATCAAGGCGGGCCCCGGCGAAGGTGCACGCGCCGTCGAGCGGTTCGTGGAGAAGCCCGATCTGGCGACGGCCGAAGGCTATGTGTCTTCCGGGGAGTACTTCTGGAACAGCGGCATGTTCCTGTTCAAGGCATCGCGCTACCTGCAGGAACTGGAGCGGTTGCAACCGGCCATTCTCGTCGCTTGCCGCAGTGCGCTCGAGAAGGCCGCGCGTGATACTGATTTCGTGCGGCTGGACGCCGACGCATTCGCCGCCAGCCCGAGCGATTCGATCGACTATGCCGTCATGGAAAAGACCAGCGATGCCGCGGTCGTGGCAATGGATGCAGGCTGGAACGATGTTGGCTCGTGGTCCGCGCTGTGGGATGTGTCCGACAAGGATGCCGATGGAAATGCCTGCCACGGTGACGTGATCGCGCTGGACTGCCGTAACAGCTACGCCTACGGCAACCGCCTGATCGCGATGGTGGGACTGGAGGACGTAGTCGTTGTTGAAACCGACGACGCTGTTTTCGTCGGTCACAAGGATCGCGTGCAGGACGTCAAGTCGATCGTCGCCCAGATCAAACGTGATGGGCGCAGCGAAGCTGCGGCGCATCGCAAGGTTTATCGCCCCTGGGGCGCCTACGACTCCATCGATAATGGCGCACGCTTCCAGGTCAAGCGCATCACCGTCAAGCCGGGTGCAACCCTGAGCCTGCAGATGCATCACCACCGTGCCGAACACTGGATCGTGGTGAGCGGTACCGCGGAAGTCACCCGTGGCGATGACGTGATCCTGCTGAGCGAGAACCAGAGTACCTACATTCCACTGGGTGTGACCCACCGCCTGAAGAATCCGGGCAAGTTGCCGCTGGAACTCATCGAAGTGCAGTCCGGAAGCTACCTGGGGGAGGATGATATCGTCCGTTTCGAGGATCAATACGGACGAGCCGGGAACAAGTGAGGATGCAGATTACATCGGAAGCAGGAATTTCGGCGTCGGCAAGGAGCTGGGCATGATCGTGGGTAACGGGCTGCTTGCCTCCGCATTCAGCCCTGAATGGGTAAGCACCCATAACGCTGTGTTGTTTGCTTCCGGCGTATCGAATTCCCATGAGTCGCAGCCGGAAGCATTCCAGCGTGAGGCGGATCTACTATCAAGCCATCTGGAACGTTGCTCTGGCGCCTTTATCTATTTCAGCACCTGCAGCATTTCCGACCCGGACAGAGCAGCAAGCTTCTATGCAAAGCACAAGCTCGCCATGGAACGACGTGTCGCCCAGCACCCGGAGCACTTGATTCTTAGACTCCCTCAAGTAGTTGGACGAACATCCAATCCCAACACACTGACAAATTTTCTGGTTGACAAACTGAAATCAGGCCAGGTGATTCCGATATGGACGCATGCCCTGCGTTGCCTCGTTGATGTCGAGCATGTGGCCGCCGTGACAAAATCATTGATAGTCAGCGGATCAGAGCATCGCACGTACGAAATCGCGCCACCTGAGACGATCACCATGAGCCTCCTTGTTGATCTCCTGGAGGAGCTCCTTGGCGTACAAGCCCTCCGCTCCAACGTTGAAAAAGGCGGTGGCGCCATTCCAGATCCATCACTGATGCAGGAACTGGCTCCCAAACTGGGGATTGATATCAATCCCGGCTACATCATTCGACTACTGCAGAAGTACTATGGCCCCCGATCCGACTCTTGAACTCTCGGTCGTCATCCCCGTTTACCGTAGCGAGACGATCCTGCCTGCATTGGCGGCGAAGCTGGGCCAAACGTTACCTCTCAGTTTCGGCGACTCGTTTGAGGTGATACTCGTCAATGACTGCAGCCCTGATCGTTCATGGGATGTCATCGTCGAACTGGCACGCGAGCGCCCTTGGCTCAAGGCTGTAAACCTCAGAAAGAATGCTGGTCAGCACAATGCCATCATGGCAGGGCTGAGGCTGGCGCATGGCAAGAAAATCGTTACGATGGACGATGATCTTCAGCACTCGCCTGACGATCTGCCCGCCCTGCTTGCCGCGCTCGGAGAGGACCAAGACGTCTGCTATGCGGGATTCCACAACAAGCGCCATGCGTTGTGGAAACGGGCCGGCAGTTCATTCAATGACATCATGGCAACCCTGCTGCTGGGCAAGCCGAAAGGACTTTACCTGTCGCCGTTCAAGGCAATGGTCTCCGGCGTTCGCGACGAGGTAGTCAAGTTCACAGGTCCACACGTCTATCTGGATGGCCTGATCCTGTCCACGACAAGTCGCATCACCAGCATCACGATCGACCACCACGCTCGCGCCGACGGCCAGTCGGGATACAGTCTGCGCAAGTCGATTTCACTCTGGCTGAAGATGGCAACCAGCTTTTCCATCCTTCCGCTGCGGGTGGCATCCATGCTGGGACTTGCATTCTCGGCGCTGGGATTCCTGCTCGCCATTGCCTTCGTCATCCAAAAGTTCACTGTTGACACGATGCCAATTGGTTGGTCGTCTCTTATCGTCTCAGCATTGATCATTGGTGGCGTGCAGCTGCTCGCCGTCGGCATGATAGGAGAATACGTGGGACGCGTGCTTCTACATGTAAATGGTCGCCCGCAGACTGTCATCGAGTCGACTCGAAACATCAGCCTGTCATCGGGAGAGGATCGATGATTTCCATCCGTGCACTGGCCTCCGACCCGCGCCTGAAGCAGTTCATCATCTACGCCATCTGTGGCGGCACCGGTGTCACACTGGATCTGACGACCTACACAACGCTGATCTATTTCGGCTGGAATTATCAACTCGCCAATGCAATCGGCTACGCCGCAGGAACGCTGGTGAGCTTCCTGCTGAACCGCCACTTCACATTCAAGACCTATGACCAGACGCTCCGACGCTTGGCATTGTTCTTCGGCACCGCGCTGCTTGGGTACCTGATATCCAGCGCATTGCTTTACTTGCTGGTTGCAGTACTCCAATTGTCGCCACTTGTTTCCAAGCTGGTGACGCTGGCCGTCGTTCTCATTCTGCAGTTCTCGCTTAACCGCGCGGTCACCTTCCGCGCCTCAACGGACCCTTCCAAACCATGAGCAGCAACTATCACACCGCAATCGTTGGCGGCGGTTTCGCCGGCCTGACGGCAGCATACGAACTGGCGAAGGCTGGGAAGCGCGTCATTGTCCTGGAGCGTGATAACGAGCTCGGCGGGCTTGCAGGCGGCTTCAAGGTAGGGAATGAAGTCCTTGAGAAGTTCTATCATCACTGGTTCAACAACGACGTCGAAATTTTCAAGCTGATTGAAGAGCTGGGAGAGAACGACAACATTCTGCTGCGCCCCACGCGCACCGGCATGTACTTTTCCAACCAGTTCTTCCGGCTCAGTACACCTATGGACCTGCTCCGCTTCAAGGCGCTGCCGTTCATCGACCGGATCCGTCTTGGCGTCGCGGTGCTCCGTGCTAAATCGATCAAGGATTGGCGCCAGCTCGAGGGTCTCAGCGCGAAGGAGTGGTTGATCGACCTGTGTGGCCAGAAAGCCTATGACGTTGTATGGGACCCACTCCTGGTCGGAAAGTTCGGCGATGTTGCCGAAGACGTTTCGGCCGTATGGTTCTGGAAGAAGCTTGTGCTCCGAGGAGGCAGTCGCAGCAGCTCCGGGGATGAGGTCCTGGCCTACTACAAGGGCGGCTTCGCCGAATTGGCCAATCGACTGGGCGAAGCAATCATCAAGCTCGGAGGCGAGATCCGCCTCAACAGCGGCGCAACTGCAGTAACGTCTGACGAGGGGCACGCTACCGGCGTCCAGGTCGGAAGCGAGTTCATATCTGCGGACAACGTGCTTCTCTCCACAGCACTGCCGATCTCCGCAGGCCTTCTGGAGGGCGTCGCCGATGACGACTATCTACAGAAGCTCCGGCGCATCCGTTACCTGGCCAATGTCTGCATGGTTCTGAGCCTCGATCGTAGCCTGTCCGATACTTACTGGCTCAACGTCAACGACCCCGGGTTCCCTTACGTGGGGGTCATCGAACACACCAACTTCGAGCCACCGAGCTCCTATGGCGGTCGTCACATCGTTTACCTCTCCAAGTACCTGCCGCCGCATCACCCGATGTACACCATGAGTGATGCCGAACTGGTGGAGTTCTCCATCCCGCACCTGCAGAAGATGTTCCCGGAATTTGATCGCAGCTGGATTCAGGATCTGCATGTATGGCGCGCGGATTACGCACAGCCCATTGCAGAGAAGCACTACTCAAAGTTGATCCCTGGCCGCTGCACCCCGATCAGCAATGTATTCGTGACGAGCATGGCGCAGGTTTATCCAGAAGATCGCGGAACCAATTACGCAGTCCGTGAAGGGCGCGAGGTCTGCGCTCAGATCCTCAAGACGGGCAGGAACTGAACCAATGCTCGCAGTATCGGCCCGCAACGGGAGCGCGCATTGGCGCTCCCTCTTCGTGACGTTGGGGGGATGGCTTGCCATCTCGATCGTGACACTGTGGCTGCTGCTGCAGGTGCCAGCCGTGCGGACGGGAGATGGCTCTGAGTACTACGCGATGGAGGTGGCGCTTAGTGCCAGCAAGCATCCGTATCTGACCGAAGCCGACTGGAACGCGTACGACACGCTCTATCTCAGCGGCACCATCGAGTCCATGGTGCCCACCGACACGCTGAAGCAGTCGTTCCCTGCCTTGGTCAAGGACGGGCAATGGGATTTCAATCATTTCTGGATGTATCCCCTGCTCGCATCGATCGTTGCCGAGCCGGTGAGACTCATGGGATATGCGGTTTCGCACAACGCATCATTCCTGATGCTGCACGCGATGATGTTCAGCTCCCTGCTGCTGTTGGCATTCAGAACATATGGTGCCCGCGGCGTAGCTGCCGTAATGATCCTGACGCTTGCGTCTCCCATCTTCTGGTTTGTCAACAAAGTCCACACCGAGTTCTTTACCTTCTGTCTAGGTTGCGGAGCAGTACTGCTTACCGGGCGCCGTCAACCCGGCTGGGCCGCTGTGTGCCTAGCACTGGCATCCACGCAGAACATCAGCCTGGCAGCCCCAGCGGGTGTACTGGTTCTCGCCGATTTCCTGATGAAATGGCGTGCATCGTCCATCCCCCAGGCACTACGGGGGATGATGCCGCCTGCCGTACTGAGCTGCTGCCTGGTCTTGCTCCACCCGATCTACTACTTCATCCGACACGGTGCAATCACACCGCAATTGATTGCCGGTGGAGCATCAACAGATTCGGCAGGAATCATCAGGGGAACGGTATTTCTGTTTGATCCGGATGTGGGCCTGTTCCCCAATTGGCCCCTCGGTGCACTGCTCGTGCTCGCGTTCCTGCTCGTTCGTCGCGCACGCACCGATTACCGTGCCCCATTGATGATGACGCTTGTCATCAGCTATCTGGCCTTCAACCTGTATGCGCAGTCAGCTACAGAGAACGTCAATGCCGGAGCTACAGTCGATGTCGCGCGCTATGGCCTTTGGTATCTGTGCCTGTTCATTCCAGGGATCATTGCCCTGATAGATGCATTGATGGCAAGCCGACACCCTCGATCATTGGTCGCCATGGCAACCATCGGCCTCGCCTTGTACATTCCCTACAACATTTACACATACAATCCTTGGCGTTACGAGGACACAGGCACTCCGACGCGTGCCTCGCGGTTTGTTCAAGGCACGCTGCCTTGGGCATACGATCCGTTGCCGGAGATTTTCTTCGAGCGCTACTCCACTCGCGGCGAGACTGACACGCCGTTCTCGAGCGTTGTGGTCGGGGCCAACTGCAGAAAGCTGCTGGTGACCCGCAAGGACGATGAAGACCTTCAGGTACTGGGACGCGAACGTTGCGCGATGAGTGACGCCGTAATTCGGGCACTGGCTGAACCTGTTCTTCCAACAGGAAGCAGAGGGGTACGCTACATGGAGTTGACTCCAACCCAGATTGAAGAAGCTGCCCAGCCTATCCAACGTGGCGTCCATAGTGTTGCCGAGGTTGAGGGCGTCTTTCTTTCTGGCTGGGCTGCACCCGAGGCCTGGGGGCGCTGGAGTTCAGCGCCCTCCGCCAGCCTGAGAATGAAGCTCCCCGACAACGCGAAGCTCCTTGTACTTCGGACGGAGGCCTTCGTCAACGAACGCCATCCTTCGCTGAAGGTTACTGCGGTCGTGAACGGTGTGGCTGTAGAGACGTACAGTTTTGAGGCAACGCGACCAACACGAACGGTGGCGCTTTCCATACCATCGAACAGCTCAACGCTCGATGTTCAGTTCTTGATCGACTCACCGATCTCGCCGAAGGCATTGGGCATGTCCGAGGATGTGCGCGATCTCGGCATCTCGGTCAGTGCAATCGAGGTTCGATAGCACCCAGGCTCGCTGAAAGGCTTGGAGGACGGCGCCGGATGTCGGCGCCCCATGCACAGAATTCCAACGGCTTCTGCGGCATAGTGGCGGCATCACAAGCAAGCGCTCTGTCGTGTATGCCTGCGATGGCGGGCATACACCCTGCTCTTCCCTGAAGGAGAGGCCCCTAGCATGTCCAACCCTAGTGTGAGCATTGATCCGGCAGCATTTCCCAGACAGCTGAACATTGGATGCGGCTTCGACAAGCGCGCCGATTTTCTGAACGTGGACCTGAATGATTTCCACGCCCCGGACCTGGTCAGTGACGCCTCGCGTCTTCCAATGCTGCCATCCCAGTACTACGTGCACATCCTGGCCAATGACGTCCTTGAGCACATTCCTAGAGCCAAGTGCCTCAGTACATTGAAGGAATGGAATCGACTGTTGGGAGTTGGAGGCACATTGCATATCCAGATCCCCAACATCGTCGGCGCATGCGCCTTGATCTCTTCCAACGACGCGCGTGATCCTGCCTACCACGACAGCATCGTCGCCTGTTTGTTCGGCACTCAGGGCTATACCGGGGACTACCATTTCAACAGCTTCACGCCAGAGTCCGCGCGCTGGTGGCTCAGCCGTGCCGGATTCGACGTAGTTGCGCTTAGCGAGCGCGACACATGGCTGCTTGAGATCGACGCCATCAAGACATTCCACGTCGAACCCGAGTACTGGATCGAGGATGGAGATGACAACGCCTTTGTGACGGCCATGTACGAAAAACTGCTCGCTCGGGCTCCAGACCCAGCTGGGCTGGAGTACTTCCTAGGCCGACTAAGTAACGGATGCGAGCGGGAGACCGCCATTGCCATCATGAGGCAATCGAATGAAGCTGAAGCTTTGCATGCCCAGATCAATGGTGACCGCCTGTAGGTCTTCGGTAGCGGCGCCAACACTGAAAGGATGACTTGGAGTAAACGATTCCGTTTACTCCAAGCAGTTGCAGGATGCCGCTCAGATGTACTTGATCACACGACTTGCAACAACATCCCACGAGAACTCCCGCTCCACCAAGGAACGCCCATGGCGCACCCTGGTTTCGACATCCTCGCCACTTGCATTGAGCAGACTGCGTACAACCTGCGACAGGTCTTCCCCGTCATAGATCCACGCCTCAGCACTGCTGACGCCAGTGCCTCTCGCACCAAATGCACTGGTTACCACCGGTGCGCCCGAGGCCATATAGTCGAGTAATTTCAGGTTGCTACCGCCACCCGATACCATTGGGTTGACCGCGAACGTTGCCGCACCGAGCAGCGCATCTTTCTCGTCGTCCGTGACCATACCAAGGAAATGAACATTCTCCGGAAGCACTCGATCCTTGAATGCGCCGGATGCACTACCAATGATGCAGAAATCCACATGCTTGAGTTCCTCAGCATGCCGGATCAGAACGTCCACGGCTTCGAGATTCGGACCGTGCCAACTGGCAAGCATCATCGCTACTGGACGATGCAATCCAAAGCGCGCAGCAAGCAGCTTTCGCGCCTCCTGATCACGGAAAGCAACTGAATCCAGATCAACACCGTTGACAGCAATGATGAAACGATCAGCGGCCACTTCGTGCCGCTCACCCAAGGCTCGCGCATCAGCGTCAGATACAGCAACGATCTTTGACGCCGTTTTGCACAACCAACCTTCGAGCTCATCAATCGCGGCGACCACAGAGTTCGCGCCTGGCGTATCCCCGTACATCCCCCGCTTCATCGGCGCCTCGTGATTATGTGCCTCGTACCATACAGTCGGGAGTTCTACGTCGCGGACCACTGCTGCCGCATATGGGTGCGAGGCAACCAGCAGGGCAGCATCTGGCAGCAGTGAAAGCAGGATTCTTCGATACTCGGGAGTCAGGTCTGGTCGCATCGCGAACGCAACGTCGGATGCAGGCTGCCATCCAAGGCTTTGCGAAACCACACGCTCGTGATCCTGCTGTTCCTGCGTTACTGGCACAACGATCTCACGCAGGCCGGGTGCGATCTCCCGATCAAGCATGGCGTCGGATGCACTGGTCAGCGCGAGGATAATGACATCGTGATGCCTCGCGATTCTTCTCCAAAGGTGGAATATACGCGCCTGACCACCACCGCGTGGCGGAAACACCGGGAAGGAGCTGAGGACGACAATTCGCTTTCTCACGCGAGCCGATCTGCTCCCGGCGACAAAGCTATTGGCTTGAGTCGACGTAACTGGGCCGAGCAGGACAGATGCAACGTTTGGCCAGTTTGCGACCCCAGCGATACGATCCCGCGCAACCCGTCCCATCTCGGCGGTGCGATTCTTGTCGAGCGCCGCCTTGTTGAACGCAGCGGAAAGCGATGATGGCGTCGGCTCACAGATCCAACCTGTTACGCCATCCTCGACGAACTCAGTCGGACCGCCCGAGTCACGGGTCGTGATCACTGGCTTGCCCGACGACATTGCCTCAAGGGTGATCAGACCGAGATCTTCATCCTGCGGCACAAATGCCACACAGAGCGCATTCCTGTAGTAGTCCGCGAGGTGTTCATCGCCCACATAGCCGACGAACTCAATTCGCGCATCTTCACCCGCGAGCTGTTTCAGAACCGAAAGCTGCGGACCAGTACCTGCAATGAGCAACCTTGTCTCGCCCTTGGTCTGCCGCATGGCCTGCACCAGTAGATCGATTCGCTTTGGTGCATCCAGCCGACTGACCGTAAAGATGTAGTCCTGCGGGTCAGGTGACTTGGGAACCAGGCCGCTGGGAGGCACGGCGACATGAACTTGAGCTTCTGCGGGGAAGTACGACTTCCGCTTCGCCACAGTTGCAGAGATAGCGCTGAACACCGAGACGTCACGCATGGCAATGGCATCAAGCCGGTGGACTACGCTACGTACAAGAGGACTGGGCAAGGCTGTCCACGCCGAATTCCCGCCCTCCCGCAGAACCTTCTGCGCAGCATCGAAAATCGCAGGAAGATCGTACCTGTCGAAATGCTTTCTATTGACGATACTCCACAGCTTCTCAACCTCAGCCGGCGCACCTGCTGGAAGTGAAAGCCCCATCTGCTGCTCCGGATACGTGTCATACAATCCGCGCAGACAATGTGCCATGTAGATACGATGATCCGGGTGTCGGACCATCCAAGCCGGATACTTGACGCTGATGATTGAATCGAAATGCGTCAGATCCAGGAGCGAGAACCTCTCATAACTGGTCATCAGCGATTCGAAGTCGTACTCGGGGCTGGGGACCTTGATCAGTTCAACGTGGACATCTCCAGCTCCATTGAGGTAACCGGCGAGAGACCAAGTCAGGTTCTCGATTCCACCGTTAACGAACGGAACAGGACTGGGGGAGACTATCGCTATCGTCTTCTTCATGATTCGCCAGGTTCTTCAGTCAAGCAGTGTCGAAATTACGTTGTCCCAACTCACATTCAACGCAGCATAGCGGTCAAAACCGGAAGCTCCGTGCTCAACCGCAAGTGTTTTATTGGCATACGCCTCAATGGCTTCGGAAACTGCTTCGGCGGTGGGATCCAACACCCGTCCATTCAAGCCGTCCTCCACAAACTCGAGAACGCCTCCTGAGTCCTTGCAGGTAATTACCGGCTTGGCAGACAGCATTGCTTCAAGCGTGATGTAACCGTAGTCCTCGCGATAGGGCGCGAAAAACACCGCGCGTGCATTGGCATAGTAGGCACGCATTTCCTCATCCGTGACCGCACCAACCAATGCGACCCTATCCTGCAGCCCGAGTTCGGCGATCCGCCTGCGAAGATCACCCTCTGCCCCTCCTGTCCCTGCGATGATCGCCCGAAGCGGCGACCTCACCTTGGCCATGGCATTCACAAGCAGCATTTGCCGCTTGAGCGGCTCCAGACGGGATGGTGCGAATATGTAGGGCAGCGAAGGACCGGTGTGCAGCAACTCCGCATTCTTCGGTGGGTGATAGATGGGGCTGGAGCTGACACCGTTGAATCGCTCCAAACGCTCACTTACCGTCTCGGCAATTGTGTAGCGCCTGGAGATGGCACCGAGATGCCGGGTGTCAAACTCATGAACCAGGCCCTTTACTCTCAGCTCATCAGGAGATGCATTTGCGCCAGGACCGTACTCGGTATCCCAGAGCTCATAGCAAGCGCGATGCTGATGCAGCAACCAGAGTCGTGCGTCTGGATGCGCAGCGCCATAGCACGGAAACTTCAGGTGGATGACCTTGTCCACCTGACCTGCGCAGAAACTGGACAAATCCTGTGCAGCCCACCAGTTCATCGATGCTTCCACACTTGAAGGAGGCGAAAACCTGAACGGATTGGTCAACAGATCGACTCTGTATCCGCGCAATGCGATTTGATCCCTCAGATTTTCCGCGAGGATTTCGCCGCCTCCGCGAATGAACGGAACCTGCACCGATGTAATGAGCACACCCATTTTATCGAGTTCCGCCGTCCCTGACGCGCCGCAGATCGGCGTCGACCATCATGCAGATCAGTTCCTGCAATGAGGTCTTCGGCGACCAGCCCAGCTTCTCTTTGGCCTTGTCCGGATTTCCCAACAGCACATCGACTTCCGCAGGGCGGAAGAACTTCTCGTCAATTACGAGGTGATCCTCGGCCTGCAGACCCACATGTTCGAAAGCAATCCGGCACATCTCGCGCACCGTGGTGGTCATGCCGGTTGCGACGACATAATCGTCTCCCTTTGGCTGCTGCGTCATCAGCCACATTGCTTCGACGTAGTCGCCGGCAAAGCCCCAGTCACGCTTGGCATCAATGTTGCCCAAACGCAGCTCCTTCTGCTTGCCAAGCTTGATCCTGGCAACAGCGTCGGTGACCTTGCGGGTTACGAACTCGATGCCGCGCAGCGGTGATTCATGGTTGAAAAGGATACCGCTGGAAGCATGCAGGCCGAAGCTCTCGCGATAGTTCACCGTTGCCCAATGCGCCATGAGCTTGGCGACACCGTAAGGACTACGCGGATAGAACGGCGTCGTCTCGCTCTGCTTCTCGGCCTGAATCAGGCCAAACATCTCACTGGTTGATGCTTGGTAGAAGTGAGCTTCCGGATTGACGATGCGCACAGCCTCCAGAACATTCAGCGCGCCGACACCATCGACCTGGGCAGTCAGGATAGGCTGCTGCCAGGACGAACCGACAAAGCTCTGGGCAGCCAGGTTGTAGACCTCGGCTGCGCCTGAACTCTGCATCGCACGGATCATCGACGAAAGATCGGTGAGGTCGCCGTCGTGAAGCACGACGTCGGAGGCGATACCGAGTTCACGCAAGCGCCAAAGCGTATCGGTACTGCGGCGCGCCAGCACGCCGTGCACGTTGTATCCCTTGGAAAGGAGCAACTGCGACAGGTAGGCGCCATCCTGGCCGGTGATCCCGGTGATAAGAGCATTCTTATGGGTCATTATTTTGTCCTTACGTCCATTAGTATCTGTTCAAGTGTCGTCTCTACCGGGATCCTGGGCATCCAGCCGGTATGTATCCTTAGCAACTCCGGAGACGACCACATCCGTCGCTGCTCCGAGGGCCGCATCCTCTTTGGGTCCTGCCGCACTTCGGCAACTACACCTGCCTGTGCCAGCAGTATCTCCAGCAATGATCTGACCGTGCGCTCCCGCCCCGACCCGACCACATACGTTGCCCCAGAACGCCCCGCGGACAACATTGCCGCATAGGCCGCCACCACGTCCCGGACATCGGTGAAGTCGCGGGTGACATCAATATCCCCGGCCTCGATCACGGCGCTTCGCTCTCCGTCTCTGATCTCCACGACCTGACGTGCGAGCGAAGGGACAACGAAGCTCGCAGATTGTCCGGGGCCGATGTGATTGAAGGGACGCGCAATCATAACGTCCAGCCCCTCGGTACGGTGCCATTGCAGACACAATTGCTCAGCGGAAATCTTGCTGACGCCGTAGGGGCTTCGCGGGTGCGGGATTGTCCTTTCGTCTACCGGCAAATCCACCTCGGCAACCTGCCCATAGACATCGCCAGAACTGACGTAGACCATCCGGCCATTGAATGCTGCGGCCCTCAGCGCAAGCAACAGATTGAGGGTGCCTAGCAGGTTGATCTCTATGGTTTCTGCAGGATCATCGAACGATCGTGGAACGAAGCTCTGCCCAGCAAGATGCAGCACGAGATCCGGCTTGAGCTCCAGCACTGCGGCTGCAACCGAAGCGGCATCTCGAAGATCGACCGAGCGCGGCAAGGCCTGAACGACGACGTCGCCAAAGACTCCCTGCGCAGCGGCAGTGATCACGTGCCCCCCGACAAACCCAGAGCTTCCTGTCACCAGAAGTCGTTTGATGGATGAGGTCATATCGCAGCCTTCCGACCGACAATCGCGTAGTCGGCAGGAAACGATACTTGCTTGAGCAGGAAATTGACGACATTGCTGGTGGCATCGTCGCCTTCAAGGGGAGTGGGCACGTCCATCTCACGTCCGTACGTGAGACGCTCGATTCTGGCCTCTTGGAATCCTCGCTGCTTGACAAGCCAGGCGAGGCTCGCCGGAGGAATCGGATTCCGGTGCGTAGGATCAAGATAGAACCAATGCGCGCCTACCATCAGGTTCTCCGGATTGGGCGTCTCCAGGATCAGACTACCCCCCGGCCTCAGTACCCGCAGGGATTCATCAATCAAGGCGATTGCAACTTCATAGGGCAGATGCTCGACCAAGTGCATGGACGTGACAGCCCCAATTGAACCGTCGGGAATCTCACGAAGGAGCGCAATGGCGTCGCCCTGTGCTACGTCGAGACCAAGCGATCTGCAATGTTCAACGAAGCTCTTGTTGAGATCGATGCCGCGACCTACCCACTGGTTCTCACGGACCAGCTCAAGCCATTCGCCTCGCCCACAACCAATATCGAGGATGGGGCCATCACTGGAACCTGCGCCACACTCCTTCATCCAGGCGTTGTAGGGCTCGACCTTGCGAAGAAGGCTCTCACGGCTTCCGCGGAACGCGTCTTCGAACGCAGCATATACTTGATCTGATATCCCTGCGGAAAGCTGTTCCGGGCTGGTCGACAGCTCCTGGCTGGCTCGGGCTTCGCTCTGCTGACCGATCACCTGCAGCGCTCGGGCCATCTCACCTAGACGCGCGGCCACCGAGTCATACAACTGCTCCACCTCGCCGGTGCGCTTTTCCAGAAGACCATGGGAATGCTCCGCGTTGGCATGCTGTCCTTTGATGAGCTGCTGCCCCTGCTCCAGTTCCACAAGCCGACCGGATGCCAGCTCATGCAATGCATTCGCCTCGGCAACGTGCCCATTGATCAGGTCAAGCGAGAGCTCCGCCTCGACGAGGCGCCCGATCACCAGCTCATGTTCCTGATGTGCCTCAGCAAGACGAACACTCATCAGGCCCTGCGAACGTTCCAGCTCGGAAACCCGCCCAAGCACCAGATCATGCAACCGATGTGCCTCAACAAGACGCACATTCAACAGATCCTGAGAGCGCTCCATCTCGGCAACGCGCCCGCTCAGCAGATCATACGCACGCTTCAATCCTGCATGGGTAGCCTCGAGACGAATGTACTCGTCTCTTGAAACGTGGTCATTCTCAAGGCTGTCTGTCCTGCTTGAAAGCGTACTGGTCTGTCCGGAAGCATCGTCAAGCGTGCGCAGGCGCGCGCTGATATCAGCGAGCTCCCGCTGCATCTGTATGGATTCGAGAGCGCGTGCATTGTCGTGCATGCGGAGCTGGAATTTGATCCGGGAGATTCCCAACAACGCGTGCGACCAACGGACCACTGGGCCGACGATGCGCCGCCGGCTGACCCGGCCAATCTGATACGGCAGCCACAAGCCACGGATCGGCACATTGTGGCTTCGTCCCTCCGCTGACCAGCGAAGTACGCCAAGAATATCAACCTTGGACAGCGTCCCGGCTCGCAGCAACCCGAGGTAGTACTTCTCTCCACCTGGATCAGGCGCACGCCCAAGCGCTGCCATGTAGGCTGCATGAATAAACTCTACATCATAGAACGAGTAGATCTCGGCTGCAGAGTAGCTTTCCTTGCGAGGAAGGGTCCGGATTCGCTGCTCTGCAGCAACCTTGGCAACCGCATGGCGGCGCCGATCAAAACTGAGCTTACGAGCCGGCGAAGGCGCGGCCGTCGAGATGCGAGCGATAATCTCCTCGATCGTCATGCTCTCAGGCACATCTTCTTCGGTGACAGCTCGCCCGGGCACAGCGACTTCCATGCGTATCGCATTCATGAGCCGGACGGGATCAAGGGGCTGGTTCTCAGTGTCAGTCATGTAAAAAGCTTCTCCACCATCAACGCTGTAGCGTCAACTGTTTGGTGATCGTAATTGCAGGCGGGATCCAAGCACTTCCAACGAAGGTCGGTCGATCGGCATTGGCCACGGTGAACACCATTGCCAGATCACGCCACTGGTAGTTCTTGACCAGGTGCGTTTCGGTACTCGACAGCGCTACAGATATCGAGTAGGAGCCAGTTCCCAGCCCTGCATTGAAGGCAACATCAAAAGCGACGCGCTCCCCCTTTCGAAGGTTCGCGAGGGGTTGTTCAGTGTAATGAGTATTCGTTCCAAAAATCGCCTGTCCCAAGCGATCCCGGATCATGTATCCGAAAACGAGCTGATCAATGTCTTCATTGATGACAACCTCGGCACGAAGTACCACCTCCTGCCCTACCAGCACATACTCAATCGCTCTACCGGTTTCGTCCAGCAGTTTCAATTCCTCGATCACGGCCTCACCTGTCCCGGACTCTGTCACAACGCGCCCCTCCGCATTGGACTCAGAGCGGACGGTGCTGTTCTCCTTTTCGGCGATCAAGGCGTTGTAGTAATCGAAAACCTGCTGAGGCTCACCGTCGAGCACAAGCTTTCCTTGATCGAGCAGCACAGCACGATCGCAAAGTGACTGGACAGCAGTGGGATCATGGGAAACGAACAGCAGCGTCGTTCCAGCCTCACGGAACTCCCGGATCCGCTGGAAGCACTTATGAATGAAGTACGCATCGCCGACAGAAAGCGCTTCGTCAACGATAAGCATATCCGGACGAAAGGCCGTGGCTACACTGAATGCCACGCGCATCTGCATACCACTGGAGTAGGTTCGTACCGGTTCATCAAAGTAGGATCCGATCTCGGCGAATTCCTCGATCGCCGGGAGGGCCCTTTCGATCTCATCAATCGGATACCCCATGAGCCCAGCCGCATGCCTGGCATTCTGGCGACCAGTCAATTCGACATTGAACCCCATGCCAAGCTCAAGAATCGCGGCCACCCTACCCTGAAGATGAATCGCCCCCTCGGTAGGACGAGTCGTACCGGTAATCATTTTCAGAAGGGTGCTCTTACCCGCGCCGTTCTGACCGATGATCCCAACCGCCTCTCCTGGGCCTACCGAGAAACCGATATCCCGTAGAACCCAATGCTCGGATCTGGCCAGGGTAGGAAAACCGAACCACGAAAGCACGCGGGCCCATTCTGAACCCCACTCGCGATATGCCTTGCCTACCTTTTCAACCTTCAGCTGCCCACTCATAGCGAATCCACCATTTCAGCACTGGCACGACGGAAAACAGCGAGTGCGACGCAGGCGACGGCTACCGTTGCAAGAACGAGTCCAGCCAGGTCCCCCCAAAGCGGCGGCCTATTGAATACAAGAACGTTCTGGTAACTGGTAACCAACGGGTATAGCGGGTTGAACTTGAAAAGATCCCGATAGCGATCTGGCAGGATCGCAACACTATAGACAATCGGCGTGAGCCAGAAGAACGCCTGCAGAAAAACGGGGACAATCTGCCCTATATCACGCATGAAGACATTCATCACGCCCAACAGCATGCCCACTGCCATGGAAAGACTCACTGTAATGAGAATCAGCACTGGCAACCACCAGGCTTGCGAACCAGGCATGTGACCCAGGCACAGGAAGACTCCGAATATTGCCGCCATCAACAATAGATTGTTGACCAGCATTGACCCGCCAGCAATTATGGGCAGGCAGATTCTTGGAAACGCCATTTTGCGCAGAAGATTTCCATTATCCACAAACAAGCTGGTGAACTTCCCAAGTGTTTCCGAGAAGAGCGTCCAGCACAGTATTCCTGAAAGCAGATACAGCGCATATGCAAACTTGTTGTCCACGCCAGGAAGCTTGGCCGCCAGCACTTCGCTAAGTATCAAGGCAAAGATGAGCACTTGGACCAAAGGATGAATGATCATCCAAAGCCCTCCCAGCTTACTGCGAACAAAGCGCAGCCGGAGTTCGTTCTTTATCGACGACGCGATGAAGTAGCGATACGCCCAAATAGCCGCAAATGTTTCACGCATTGCCACAACCTCCGTCAGGCTTCTCTTTTCCAGACATTACTTCCGCGATCCTCGCGTTGATCAGGGACGCACACCGCTGCGGCGATAGAACGTGATGAACCTTGGCAGATCCCGCCTTCGCGAGTTCATGACGAAGGTCTGGATCATCCATCAATCGGCGCATATGACGCGCCGCGTCCCGTACATCAGCAGTTGCCCACCGATCGCCAGCCTCATGTGGATATTCTCCCTCGCCCACCATCTCCAACCTGTAGTCGACAAGCGCTGCAGATCCAGCGTCCATGAACTCCATGTTGCCCGACCATCCAGTTGCCATGACAGGCTTGCCAAGCCACATCGACTCAGCCATGCCAAGTCCGAATCCTTCTGCCCGGTGCAAGGAGACATAGACGTCGCAACAGCGTTGCAGTGCGCCAACATGCGCGCCATCAATCAGATCGTCGCGGACCAGGATGCGAGGATCGGACCGGGCCTGATCCAGGAATCGCTGGAAGGCCTCCACATGCCGATGCCCATTGATGGTCTTAAGAAGAAGTCGTACTGATGGATCATCAGGGAAGGCCAGTTTGAAAGCATCGATAGCTGCCTGCGGGTTCTTGCGTGCAATCCAGGAGTTGAAATCGAAGGTGCAAAGGAAGATGAACGAATCTTCTTCGAGGCCGAAGTCCGCGCGAGTGAGCTCACTTGTTCTTGGACCGCCAACCGGTAACGGCACGCAAAGCACCGGCTTGGACGTTACACGTCTGAACGCGCCCGCAACGAACTCCGATGCAACAAGAATCTCGTCGACCCGCTCGATCACAGGCAGCCAACTGGAGGGAATGGTCTCAAGCTCCCAGAACCAGCAAGCGATGAGGTGCTTGTGCTTGAGTCGCTCCGGACCAATCTTCTGGAGGGCCTCCTCGAAGTAGTCCGGGTTCACGAAAATAAGGCTCACGGGATAGGGCGCCACCTCTCCAAGCTGCTGCTGGAGGCTGTCGTCTTGCCATCCATGAGGCAGATCGAGCTCGAGATCGACCAGAGCCACAGGCGTTCCCGCCTCCATCAGTGCCCGAGCATAGTATCGAGCACTTTCCGCCAGACCGAACTGCCCACGAAGATAGCCGAACACATTGATGCCCGCGCGCTCTCCATGCCGGCTTTCGCCGGGCAAATTCTGCAATCCAACTGGCGGCAACTCCACTTTCCAGTTTGGCGTCCGGACAAACCGCGTGTTCTCGCTGGCCTTCAGCGCAGCTCGATGCATGGCGTTCAAGCGGACAGATCTGGGCAGCAATAGGCGTGCCAGCCCTCGCACCATCGGCCGTTGGTAGATCCACATCAGCACCTTGAGCATTGTCATGGACTCAGGTGCCTCTCGAATCTGTAATGGACAGGTCCGCACATAACTGGGGCGCGGCCACTCAACCCAACGCCCGTTCCAGATCCACCTGCAGATCCCCCAGCTCTTCAACACCCACGCTCAACCGCACCAGCGCATCACTGATGCCCAGCTGTTCGCGGCGCGCGACCGGGATCGAGGCGTGGGTCATCACCGCCGGGTGGTTGACCAGGCTCTCCACGCCGCCCAGCGACTCGGCCAGGGTGAACAGCTCGGTCTTCTCGCAGAAACGCTTGGCCGCCTCGAAACCGCCCTTGAGCACGATCGAAACGATACCGCCGTAGCCGGCCATCTGCTTGCCGGCGAGTTCGTGCTGCGGATGCGACGGCAGGCCCGGGTAGATCACCTTCTCCACCGCCGGGTGCTTTTCCAGCCACTGCGCCAGCGCCAGCGCGTTGGCACAGTGCGCCTTCATGCGCAGCGGCAGGGTCTTCAAGCCACGCAGGGCCAGGAAGCTGTCGAACGGACCCTGCACGCCCCCCACCGAGTTCTGCAGGAAGGCCATCTGCTCGGCCAGTTCGGCGTTGTCGCCAACCACCACCATGCCACCGACCATGTCCGAGTGGCCGTTGAGGTACTTGGTGGCCGAATGCAGGACCAGGTCGGCACCCAGGTCCAGCGGGCGCTGCAGCATCGGCGAAGCAAAGGTGTTGTCCACCACCACGATCAGGCCATGGCGCTTGGCGATGGCGGCGACCGCGGCGATGTCGACGATCTTCAGCATCGGGTTGGTCGGGGTCTCGATCCAGACCATCTTCGTCTTCGACGTGATCGATGCCTCGAACGCAGCCAGATCGGTCAGGTCGACGAAGCTGAAATCCAGCCCGGCGGTGCGCCGACGCACGCGCTCGAACAGGCGGAAGCTGCCCCCGTAGATGTCATCCATCGCCACCACGTGGCTGCCGGCATCCAGCAGTTCGATCACCGTCGAGCTGGCCGCCATGCCCGAGGCGAAGGCGAAGCCGCGGGTGCCACCTTCCAGCGACGCCACGCAACGCTCGTAGGCGAAGCGGGTCGGGTTGTGGGTACGCGAGTACTCGAAACCCTGGTGCTCGCCCGGGCTGGACTGGGCGTAGGTCGAGGTGGCATAGATCGGCGGCATCACTGCGCCGGTGCTCGGGTCCGGCGACTGGCCGCCGTGGATGGCCAGGGTGGCCAGGGCCAGCGCACGGTCGGTCGAAGAGGAGTTGGACATGTCGTTTCCTGAATGGCGCCGACCTGCGGCGCCGTCAAAGGATCGGGAGTCTACCAGCGGGGCCTTAATGACCTTTGACGCAGATAAACCTGAATTCAGTGGCGATCTGTGACGATCTGCAGGGATCTTCGCCCTACTGCACGCGACGGCGCAGATAGTTCAGCAGGTCGATGCGGGTGATCAGGCCCAGGAAGCTGTTGCCATCCATCACGATCGCCACCTGGCCACGGTCGAACACCGGCAGCAGGGCCTCGATCGGCGATTTCACGTCCAGCCGGTCCAGCTTGCTGACCATCGCAGTGGCGACGGTGTCGCGGAAGCGCGCTTCATCACCATAGACATGCAGCAGCACGTCGCTTTCATCGACGATGCCGACCAGCTGGTCGCCGTCCATCACCGGCAGCTGCGAAACGTCGTACAGCTTCATGCGCTGGTAGGCGGTGGTCAGCAGGTCGTTCGGGCCGATCACCACGGTGTCACGCTGGCCGTACGGGCGCAGGATCAGGTCGCGCAGGTCGCCGTGCTGCGGGCGCTGCAGGAAGCCGTTGTCCAGCATCCAGTAGTCGTTGTACATCTTCGACAGGTACTTGTTGCCGGTATCCGGCACCAGCACCAGCACCTTCTTCGGCGTGGTCTGCTCGCGGCAGTACTTCAAGCCGGCGGCCAGCAGGGTGCCGGTGGACGAGCCACCGAGAATGCCTTCTTTGCCCAGCAGTTCGCGCGCGGTGTGGAAGCTCTCGGCGTCGCTGATGGCATAGGCCTTGGTGACACGGCTGAAATCGGAGATCGACGGCAGGAAGTCCTCGCCGATGCCTTCCACCAGCCAGCTGCCCGACTTGTCGTTGAGGTTGCCCTCATTGATGTACTCGGCCAGGATCGAGCCGACCGGATCGGCCAGCACCAGTTCGGTCTTCGGCGACAGCTTGGCGAACGCGCGCGACAGGCCGGTCATGGTGCCGGAGCTGCCGCAGCCGAACACGATGGCGTCCAGATCGCCGCCCATCTGCTCGAGGATCTCCGGGCCGGTGCCGAATTCGTGCGCGGCCGGGTTGTCCGGGTTGCCGAACTGGTTGATGAAGTAGGCGCCCGGGGTCTGCTCGGCGATGGTCTTGGCCAGGTCCTGGTAGTACTCGGGGTGTCCCTTGGCCACGTCCGAGCGGGTCAGGCGCACTTCGGCGCCCATCGCCTTCAGGTTGAAGATCTTCTCGCGGCTCATCTTGTCGGGAACGACCAGGATCAGCTTATAGCCCTTCTGCTGGGCGACCAGCGCCAGGCCCAGGCCGGTGTTGCCGGCCGTGCCCTCGACCAGGGTCGCGCCCGGCTTCAGATCCCCACGCTGTTCCGCCGCTTCGATCATCGACAGGCCGATGCGATCCTTGATCGATCCGCCCGGGTTGGCGCTCTCGAGCTTCAGATAGAGCTCGCAGACGCCGGTGTCCAGGCGCTGGGCCTTGACGATCGGGGTCTGGCCGATGAGTTCGAGGACGGAAGAATGGATGGGCATTCGGGGGCTGTCGGTTCGCGCCGCACGGGGCAGGACCGATGATTATCCGCTGGATGACGTTGAAATGTCAGGTCGGAATCGGCCTACCCGGCCGCCCACCCCGAAAGAGATGCGGGCGGCCCCGGATCGACGAGGAGACCGGTACCACCCGCATCGGTGAGTTGTGCCTGCAGGCCAAGGCACCACCGCCTGTGGTGCCTTGGCGCGGCCGCCTCATCGGCGGTGCCGCGATGCCGGGGCAGGAGCGCCCGGCGGGGCCATCACTGGCCGGGGTCACGCCGTTCCGGGCGCGACGGGGTGCGTCAAAGCGTGGGGGACGTCATCGGGAGCGGTGTTTCGTACATTCGCAGAAGTCGTTGCTTGGCCAGCAGCTTCTCGCGCTTCATGCGACCCAGGGTGACATCATCGATCGGGAGTACGCCCAACTCCGCGTCCATGCACTTCTTGTTCAACTTGCGGTGCTGGTCATGGAGTGCCCTGAACTCCGGATCACGCGCGCGACGTGCGTCGATCTCGCTCTGGGGCTGATCTTCAAACATGATGGACCTCCTTCGACAGATACACGAACGCCCCGGCCGCAAGGCACGGGGCGTTGTTCATGGAGGAGTGCCGGTCGATGGCCACCTGGACGCCTGCAACGACCTGCGGCACTGGCCTGCGCACGTCGATCTGCTGCGGTTCGCGCCCTGCTTGCATCGGCCCGGCCCTCCCATCGTCCGGTCCGCGGCATTGCGTCCCGGACGATTGACCCTACGCCTGCTCCGGGCGGGGTTCAAGCCCCTGCGTCAAAAAGACCGAACCCCGCCGGGGCGGGGTTCAGGCTGAATGCTCATCGCAACGAAAAACAAACAATATCAATGCATTACGGGGCGATGATGACCTCGGCCGAGCGCGCCCGGGTGGAGGCCGCCTTCTTGCCGCTGACCTGGATCCGGTTGCTGGCGACACCGGCTGCGACCAGGGCATCGCGCAGCGCTTCGGCCCGCTTCTGGCCCACGCCATTGGCGTTGTCGTAGGCCTCGATGCGCAGGCGGCCCTTCTTGCCGATGTTCAGGTATTCGGCCAGTGCCTTGGCCTGGTTGCGGGCGCCGCCGGACAGGCTGGAGGCGCCGGCGGCGAACGCGTCGCCATTGAAGGTGAAGACTTCGCCACGGCCATCGAACTTCGAGCCCGGCAGCTTCTGCCCGGACACCAGCTCGGCTTCCTCGCGGGCCAGCTTGGCGGCGTTCTGCTGGGCGGCGCTGAGGCGCTGCTGCTGCTTGCCGGCCACGCTGGTCAACGCATTCTCGGCATCCTGGCGGGCCAGGGTCTCGGCCTCGGCGGCCTGGCGCAGGCGCTCGGCCTCCTCGGCCTGCATCTGCGCCTGCATGCGCAGCTGCTCGGCTTCCTGGCGGGCGCGGGCCGCATCGCGGCGGCTGGCCTCGATCAGCAGATCGCTGCGGGTACGTTCCAGGCGGTCGACCTCACGCGCGGCCATCGCGGTACGCACGGCGGTCTCGGCGATCTCCACCCGACGCTCGGCCAGATAGGTGGCCAGTTCCTGGTCGCGGCGCTTGGCCTTGTCCAGGGTGGCGATCGCCTGCTGGGCCTGCATGCGCTCGAACGCGCCCAGCTCAGCGGTGTCGGGGTTGGCCTGGATGGCCATCAGGCGCTGGCTCAGCTGCGCCACCATCGGGTTGTCGGCGGCCACGGCCAGGGTCGGCAGCGCCAGCAGCGCGGCCAGGGTTGCGGCAGTCATCGGCTTCACCGGCGGTCCTCCCCGGTCGACAGCTGGCGTTGCAGCTGGTTGACCTCGTTGCGGCGCAGCTGCAGCTGTGCGGTGACGGTGGCTTCCTCGCTGCGGACGCGCGCCAGGTCGGCGTCGGCGGCGGCACGCAGGGCCATCGCCGGGGCGTTCTTGCGCTCGCGGCGGTCGCCGGCGGCGCGCTGGGCCTGCTCCAGCCCCTGGCGGGCCAGCCCGATCAGGTCCGGGGCGTACTGGTCGGCATCGGCCTGGGTGGCCTTGTCCACCGCCTGCCGGGCCTGCGCCAGTTCCAGCGCGGCGTCCTGCGCCCAGGCGGGGGCAGACAGTGCGAATGCAAACGCCATCACATACAGGCCATGGCGCATTCGTGCGAAGCTAAGTCGTTTCATTGGGGAGGCCGTACCGGTTGTCGGTTCACGGCCATTGTCGTCAAGCCGACACCGTGCTGGCAACGGGCGTCGGCCGTTTCGTTGGGGAAAATTCGCAATGGATATCGGCTACTTCCTGAAGCTGATGACCGAAAAGAACGCTTCGGACATGTTTCTGACCACCGGGGCACCGGTCTACATCAAGATCGAGGGGAAGCTCTATCCGCTGGGCAATACCGGCCTGCCGCCGGGCATGGTCAAGAAGATCGCCTACTCGCTGATGGACGAAGGCCAGGTGCCGCAGTTCGAGCGCGAGCTGGAGCTCAACATGGCCATCGCCCTGCCCGATGCCGGGCGCTTCCGCGTCAACGTGTTCAAGCAGCGGGGCGAGGTCGGCATGGTCATCCGCGCCATCCGCAGCCGCATCCCGAGCATCGAGGAGCTGAACCTGCCGCAGGTGCTGAAGGACGTCATCATGACCCCGCGCGGGCTGGTGCTGGTGGTGGGGTCCACCGGCTCGGGCAAGTCCACCTCGCTGGCGTCGATGATCGACCACCGCAACAGCACCACCACCGGGCACATCCTCACCATCGAGGACCCGATCGAGTACCTGCACAAGCACAAGATGTCGATCGTCAACCAGCGCGAGGTCGGGCTGGACACCCATGCCTTCCACAACGCGTTGAAGAACGCCATGCGTGAAGCGCCGGACGTGATCCTGATCGGCGAGATCCTGGATGCGGAGACGATGGAGGCGGCGATCGCCTTCGCCGAAACCGGCCACCTGTGCCTGGCCACCCTGCACTCCAACAACGCCGACCAGACCATCGAGCGCATCCTCAACTTCTTCCCGGAAAGCGCGCACAAGAACGTGCTGATGAACCTGGCGCTGAACCTGCGCGCGGTGATCAGCCAGCGCCTGGTGAAGAACAAGGAGGGCCGTCGCCTGCCGGCCACCGAGGTGCTGATCAACACGCCGATGATCCGCGACCTGCTGCGCCGCGGCCAGGTGCACGAGATCAAGGCGGCGATGGAAGGGTCGCTGGAGGAAGGCATGGAGAGCTTCGACCAGTGCCTGTTCCGGCTGGCCAAGGCCGGCGTCATCGATCAGGAGGAGGCGCTGCGCGCGGCCGACTCACGCGATGGCCTTGCGCTGAAGTTCCGCCTGTCCGAAGGCAGCACCGGCGAGCACGACCCGTACGCGGATTTCTCGGCCGGCGCACCCAGCATCACCCACGGCTTCTAGAAGAAGGGGACGGAGGGAATCAAGTCGTAAATGCACTTACGACGTGATTCCCTCCGTCCCCTTTTTCTGAAGGGTTCAGGAGGTGTCTCATCCGATGAGACCTCCCGTCCGTAGGTTTCCTCAATGGAAACCATCCGCAAGCTGGCCATCCTCGCCGATGCCGCCAAATACGATGCGTCCTGCGCCTCCAGCGGCTCGGGGAAGCGTGATTCGCGTGCCAGCGGCGGCATCGGCAGCACCGAAGGCATGGGCATCTGCCACAGCTATACGCCGGATGGCCGCTGCGTATCGCTGCTGAAGATCCTGCTGACCAACTTCTGCGTCTACGACTGTGCCTATTGCGTGAACCGCGTTTCCAGCAACGTGGCCCGCGCGCGTTTCAGCGTGGACGAGGTGGTCACGCTCACCCTGGATTTCTACAAGCGCAACTACATCGAAGGGCTGTTCCTCTCCAGCGGCATCATCCGCAATGCCGATTACACGATGGAACAGATGGTGGAGGTGGCGCGGCGCCTGCGCGAGGAACATCGATTCGCCGGCTACATCCACCTCAAGAGCATTCCCGAAGCCTCGCCCGAGCTGCTGGCCAGTGCCGGGCGCCACGCCGACCGCCTGTCGATCAACGTGGAGCTGCCCACCGAGGCCGGGCTGAGTGCACTGGCGCCGGAGAAGACCGTGCACTCGATCCGTGGCGCGATGGGCGAGCTGCGCTGGCGGATCGAGGAAGCCAGGGAGG
Organism: Stenotrophomonas sp. GD04024; assembly: GCF_029837545.1. Classification (NCBI taxonomy): domain Bacteria; kingdom Pseudomonadati; phylum Pseudomonadota; class Gammaproteobacteria; order Lysobacterales; family Lysobacteraceae; genus Stenotrophomonas; species Stenotrophomonas sp. GD04024. The sequence goes on from NZ_JAOEDV010000029.1 coordinate 44,178, forward strand.
CGCGCAAGGCGCCGGCCGTGCTGGCACCGGCAGTCACCCGCAGCGCACGGCCGAAGCCGCCGCGTTTCGCACCGGCAGGCCAGAGCACACAGATGATCGTGGGTGCCGATGGCGCCAGTGACCAGCAGATCCTGACCAGCGCCGACAGCCTGTACGGCAACTACCGCATGCGCCGGGTCTACTACTCCGCGTTCAGCCCGATTCCCGATGCCAGCCGGCAACTGCCCCTGCAACCCCCGCCGCTACAGCGCGAGCACCGGCTGTACCAGGCCGACTGGCTGTTGCGCTTCTATGGCTATGGCGTGGACGAGATCACCGACACCACGCAAGGCGGGATGCTCGATCTGGATATTGATCCGAAGATGGCCTGGGCGATCCGCCATCCCGAACGCTTTCCGGTCGATCTGAACCGTGCCCCGAAGGAAATGCTGCTGCGGGTGCCCGGCCTGGGGGTGCGCAATGCAAAGCGCGTGCTGATGGCGCGCCGTCATGGGCGCCTGCGCGTAGCCGACATTGCCCGCCTGAAGGCACCGATGAGCAAGCTGCTGCCGTTCGTGCTGCTGGCCGACCACCATCCGCGCAAGGCGCTGGATGATCCGGCCGCGCTGCGTGCGCAGCTGGCCCCGCCTCCGCGCCAGGGATCGCTGTTCGATGCACCGCCGGCAGCCTGACGCGCAGCGCTGGTCGCAGCGGGTGGATCCGCCATGGTCGCTGGAGGCCTGGCGCAACGGTGCGCGTGAAGCCCTGCTGCGCGACGTGGCGCCGGAGCAGCTGGACTGGCTGGAGGGCAGCGACGCATCACTGCTGGATGCACCCGCGGTCACCTCGGCGCCCGTGCAGGCCGATGCTGGCGCACCGAACGTACCGCGCGACTTCCTGGAGCTGGCGGCCACCTGCCTGTGTCATCGCGACGGACAGCGCATGGCCCTCCTGTACCGGTTGCTGTGGCGCATCACCCGTGGCGAACGCTCGGTGCTGTCAAACCCCGCAGATGCCGACGTACTGCGGGCGATGGCCATGGCCCAGGCCGTCCGCCGCGACACGCACAAGATGAAGGCGTTCGTTCGTTTCCGCGAGGTACCCGGGCAGCCCGAGGCGTTCATCGCGTGGTTCGACCCCCAGCACCACATTGTCGATCGGGTGGCACCGTTCTTCGCGCGCCGTTTCACCGGCATGCGCTGGGCCATCCTGACGCCCTCGCGCAGCGTCGCGTGGGATGGGCAGGCGCTTGCCTTTGGCCGAGGGGCACGGCGTGAGGACGCCCCGGCGGAGGACGCCCGCGAGGCCCTGTGGCAGACCTACTACGCCAGCATCTTCAATCCGGCCCGGCTCAATACGCGGATGATGATGCAGGAGATGCCGGCCAAGTACTGGCGGCATCTGCCGGAGGCGCAGTTGCTGCCGCGCCTGGTGCGCGATGCAGGCGATCGCGTGCAGGAAATGCATGATCGCCCCGCGCAGCCTCCGCAGCGCAGGATTCCCATGCGTGAAGACGCGGCGATATCGGCCACCGATACCCGCAGCCTGCAGAATCTGCGGCAACAGGCCAGCGCCTGCCGCCAGTGCCCACTGTGGGAGAACACCACGCAGACCGTGTTCGGCCAGGGGCCGGCCGATGCCGGCGTGATGCTGGTGGGGGAACAGCCTGGCGATACCGAGGATCTGCGTGGCCAGCCCTTCGCCGGCCCGGCCGGGCAGCTGCTGGACCGCGCCCTGGCCGAGCTGGGTATCGATCGCGCCACGTTGTACCTCACCAACGCGGTGAAGCACTTCCACCATGAGCGCCGCGGCAAGATCCGGCTGCACAAGCGTCCGGAAAGCCGCCACATCCAGGCCTGCCGGCCGTGGCTGATGGGCGAGATCGCGCGGGTGCGGCCGCAGGTCATCGTCTGCCTGGGCGCAACCGCGGCAGCCTCGGTATTTGGCCGTGACTTCAATCTGTCGCGCGACCGTGGACGCTGGCACGCACTGGAGGACGGTACCCGCGGCTACGCCACCGTGCACCCGGCGTGGGTGCTGCGGCAAGGCGATGACGTACGCCGCGAGAAGGCCTACCGCCTGTTCCGCGATGACCTGGCCCGGTTGCTGCAGAAAGGGGACGGCGGGGATTAAGTCGTTTGTGCCAAAAACGACTTAATCCCCTCCGTCCCTTTTTTTCTTTCAGGCGGCGTCGGGCTGGTTTTCCGGGCGGGCGCGGTCGAAGGCGTCCAGCGCCTGGCAGGCCGCTTCGATGCGGCGCAGGGTCGGGTACGGCGTCAGGTCCAGGCCGAAGCGGTGGGCGTTGTACAGCTGCGGCAGCAGGCAGATGTCGGCCAGGCCCGGGCGGTCGCCGTGGCAGAAGGTGCCGGTGTCGCGACTGCTGGCCAGCATCGCTTCCATGGCAGCCAGACCTTCGGCGATCCAGTGCAGGGTCCACTGCGTGCGGGCATCGGCTGGCAGCTGCAGGCTGCGCTCCAGGTACTGCATCACCCGCAGGTTGTTGATCGGATGGATATCGCAGGCCACCAGCTGGGCCAGCGCACGCACCCGCGCGCGGCCGGCGGCGTCGGCCGGCAGCAGCGGCACCTGCGGGAAGCGCTCGTCCAGATACTCGACGATCGCCAACGACTGGGTCAGCGTGTGCCCGTCATGCAGCAGGGTGGGCACCAGCTGCTGCGGATTCAGCGCGCGATAGGCGTCGAGGTGCTGCTCGCCGCCCTCGCGCACCAGGTGCACCGGCCGTGCATCCCAGGCCAGGCCCTTCAGCTCGAGCGCGATGCGCACGCGGTAGGCGGCGCTGGATCGCCAGTAGGTGTACAGCACGATGCCGTCGTCGACCGGGATCTCCATTGCCGCCTCCATGCTCAGGGCTTGGCCGCCTGCTCGATGCGCTGCTCGATCGCACCGAAGATGCTGTTGCCGGCAGCATCGAGCATCTCGATGCGGACCACGTCGCCGAAGGACATGAACGGCGTGCTCGGCTTGCCGTCGCGCAGGGTCTCGACCACGCGCTGCTCGGCGAAGCACGAGGCGCCCTTGCTGGTGTCCTCGTTGGCGATCGTGCCCGAGCCAACGATGGTGCCGGCGCCGAGTGGGCGGGTCTTGGCCGCATGCGCGACCAGCTGGGCGAAGTTGAACTGCATGTCCACGCCTGCTTCCGGCGCGCCGAACCACGTCCCGTTGATATGGGTCAGCAGCGGCAGGTGCACCTTGCTGTCCTGCCAGGCGGCGCCCAGCTCATCGGGGGTGACAAACACCGGCGAGAGCGCCGAGCGCGGCTTGGACTGCAGGAAGCCAAAGCCCTTGGCCAGTTCGCCCGGAATCAGGTTGCGCAGCGAGACGTCGTTGACCAGACCGACCAGCTGGATATGGCCCGCCGCCTGTTCCGGCGTTGCCGCCATCGGCACGTCGTCGGTGATGACCACGATCTCCGCTTCCAGGTCGATGCCGTAGTCCTCGCTGACCACCTTGACCGCGTCACGCGGGCCGTAGAAGCCTGCGCTGGTGGCCTGGTACATCAGCGGATCGGTGTAGAAGCTCTCCGGCACTTCGGCGCCACGGGCACGGCGCACGCGCTCGACATGCGGAAGATAGGCGCTGCCATCGACGAACTCATAGGCGCGCGGCATCGGCGCGGCCAGCGCCTGCGGGTCGAGGTCGAACACGCCGTCGGCGTCGCCGGCGTTGAGCGATTCGTACAGGGCGTTCAGGCGCGGCGCGATGCGGCTCCAGTCCTCCAGGGCCTGCTGCAGGGTGGCGGCAATGCCGGTAGCGCGCACGCCGTGGCGCAGGTCACGCGAGACGACGATCAGGGTGCCGTCGCGGCCGCCTTCCTTCAAAGAACCAAGCTTCATGGGTGGGTGTCCGGAGTCATGGGCAAACAAGTTTCAAGTGTAATCAAATATGCGGCGGCGCCAAGCTGCAGCGCGGCATCGGCCCACCCTACCGCAGTGGGGGGTTCGGCAGGGCTTGCAGCCCTGCACCTGCTCAATGCAACGACAACGGCAACGTCAAAAGCAGCTCTGGCTTTCTGCTGGTTGGGCGGGGCGGTGTGGGTGGGCAGGACACGCCGTAAACCCCGCTCTGCGGTCCGGCCCAGCCGCTGGCGGCTGTGCGTTCGGGCGCTTACGAAGCAGTGCTTCGCAAGCAAAGCGCCCTCACCCCTGGGGGCTCGATGGCGCCATCCATGGCGCCAACGGTCCTGCCCACCCACACCGCCCCACCCCCGACAATTTCCCGATGACGGATCGAACATCCACGTCATTCATCGTCGAAATCCACCAGATATCGAGATAAATCGAATGAGATCTGACAGATCGCGGAAAACTGTCGAAGGCGGGGTGGG
>NZ_JAOEDV010000003.1:0-122372 GCF_029837545.1 Stenotrophomonas sp. GD04024
GCCCGGCTCACACCGTCGCCGTCGGCCGCACCACGATTTCATTCACGTCCACGTCCGCAGGCTGCTCGATTGCAAATCTTACGGCGCGGCCGATCGCATCCGGTTGCAGGGCGATCGCGCGGTAGCCGACCATCATCTCGGCGGCGGCCGGATCGGTGATGCTGTCGGCCAGCTCGCTTTCCACTACGCCAGGATGGATGCAGGTCACCCGTAGCTCGCGGTGCTCCTGCCGCAGGCCGTCGGAAATCGCGCGCACCGCATACTTGGTCGCGCAGTAGACCGCTGCGGTCGGCACCACCGACAGTGCGCCGACCGAGGCGATGTTGATGATCTGGCCGCTGCGCTGGGCGATCATGCCGGGCAGCACGGCAGCGATGCCGTACAGCACGCCACGGATGTTCACGTCGATCATCCGGTCCCATTCCTCCACCTTCAGCGAGCCCATCAGCGACAGTGGCATCACGCCGGCATTGTTGACGATGACGTCGATTGCGCGGAAGCGTTGCCGGGCGGCTTCGGCGAAGGCCTCCACCTGCGCGCGCCGGGTCACGTCCAGGGCATGCACCAGCACCTCGGCCCCCTGCTGGCGCAGCTCGTCGGCCAGCACCTGCAGACGATCCACGCGGCGTGCACCCAGTACCAGGCGTGCCCCGGGTTGCGCGAGGGAACGGGCGATGCCGGCGCCGATGCCGCTGGAGGCGCCGGTGATCAGGATGGTTCGGGAAGGGGTCATGGCGGTGTCTCTGAAGGGTAGGGAGTGCCGGGGTGTGCCCGGCATTGCCACGGTAGACGGCGGACCTTGTCGCGATAAGATGGCGACTGCTGATCACCTTGTTCAGAGTTGCTAACCAATGGCCATCGATCTCAACGCTCTGGGGGTGTTCCAGCGGGTGGCTGACTGTCGCAGCTTCACCGCCGCCGCCGAGCAACTCGGCGTGACCCGTTCGGCGGTCAGCCAGACCATCGCCAAGCTGGAGCAGTCGCTGGGTGTAGCCCTGGTGCTGCGCACGACCCGCAGCGTCAGCCTCACCGATGCCGGGCAGGCACTGCTGGTATCGGTCAGCCCTGCGCTGGCGGAACTGGGCGATGCGCTGGAGGCCAGCGTGCGCCGGCAGTCCGCCGTGTCCGGACAACTGCGGCTTGCCGTGTCCTCCATTGCCGAGGCGTTCCTGGCCGGCCCGATGCTGGCTGGTTTCGCCGCGCGCTATCCGGCGTTGCAGCTGGACATCACCGTGACCGATGAAGCGTTCGATATCGTCGGCGCGGGATTCGATGCAGGCGTGCGTCTGGGCGAGGTCATTGCCCAGGACATGGTCGCGGTGCCGGTATCGGCGCGGCAGCGCCAATTGGTGGTGTGCTCGCCGGGCTATCGTGATGCCCATGCGCTTCCGGCGCACCCACGGGAACTGGCCAGCCATCGCTGCATCGGTTGGCGCAGTGCGCCGGGCAGGGCGCCCTATCGCTGGGAGTTCGAAGAGCGGGGCCGCGAGTTCAGTGTCGATGTGCAGCCGGAAATCACCAGCAACGACATGGGGGTGATGGTCAGGCTGGCCTTGGCCGGCGCAGGCCTGGCCATCGGCATGGAAGACACCTGGCGGCCGTGGCTGCAACGCGGCGAGCTGGTGTCCGTGCTGGACGCGTATTGCCCGCGGTTTGCCGGCTTTTTCCTGTACTACCCCAGCCGTCGGCAGGCCGAGCCGAAACTACGTGCGCTGGTCGAGCACGTGCTCTCCGAACTGTAGAGCCGAGCATGGCTCGACTCTACAGACGGCATCACGCCGCCGACGCGGCAACCTTCTCCAGGATCCGCTTGCCGCTGCTTTCCAGCGCGGCGTCCTCCTGCGCCTTCTGCTGCTGTGCCAGCTTCGCGCCCGGGCACTGCGCCAGCATGTAGTTGGCGTCGAAGTTGAGCTTCTCGACCAGGAAGTCGACGAACGCACGCACCTTCGGCGAGACCAGGCGGCCACCGGCGAACACGGCGTTGAAGTCCACCTCCGGGCCGGTCCAGCCGGCCAGCACGCGGCGCACCATGCCGGACTCGACGAACGGTTTGGCCATCACATCGCCAGTCAGCAGCAGGCCTTCGCCGCACACCAGTGCGCCGTTCAGTGCGGACATGTCGTTGGCAGTCATCAACGGCGTGACCGGGAAGTCACGCAGTTCGCCACCGTTCTCGCCCAGCTGCCAGGTGAAGCGCGGCGAGTTGCCGGTGTGGTACGGCTTGCGCATCGCCAGGATGCGGTGGAACTGCAGCTCTTCCGGATGCAGCGGCTCGCCATAGCGTTCGATGTAGGCCGGGCTGGCGAACACCTGCGTGCGCAGGCTGCCGAGCTTGCGCGCGACCAGGTTGGAGTCGGGCAGGGCACCGACGCGCAGTGCAAGATCCGCTTCGCCGGCAATCAGGTCCAGCTTCTCGTTGCCCATGTGCATGTCCAGGCGGATCTCCGGATACTGCGCATGGAACTGGCCCAGCAGCGGCGCGATCCAGGTGATGCCGATCGAATAGGGAACGGTGAAGCGCAACCAGCCGCGCGGGCCGGACTGCAGCTGGCTCACCGCGCTCTCGGCTTCTTCAAGCTCGCGGGCGATACGCTGGCAATGCTCGTGGTAGATCGAACCGGCTTCGGTCAGCCCGAGGCGGCGCGTGGTCCGGTGCAGCAGGCGCGCGCCCAGGCGCGTCTCCAGTTCCTGCACTTTGCGGCTGACCGTGGTCTTGGGCAGGCCGAGCGATTTGGCAGCGGCAATGAAGCTGCCTTGCTCGACCACCTTGACGAAGATCAGCGTCTCGTTGAGATCGTGGGACATGGTCGGGGATCCTGGACGTCGGGGATGGGACAATCGTGACAGAACGATTGGACCGGGAACGGGATGATTATTCCCCTTAATCAGGACTAATCAAGTAAAGGTTTGAGGTCTATCGTGGCGCCATTCGTTATTTGGAGCCCGTCCGCCATGAGCCTGCGCAACATTCTTGCCCGTCTCCGGAATGCCGGCCAGAACACCCTGGACCTGGCGATGACCGTTGAAGCCCGTCCGAGTTCCTTGGTGCACAAGGATTTCCGGGAGTTTACCGCGCCCATGCGTCAGCAGCGTGGCGGCGTCATCCGCCTGGCCCCGCACAAGGGTGACCGGCTGCGTCGAATTGGGACTATCCCGGATTTGGGAGGAAATGTCCCGTGAATGGGATGCTGACGCCCGAAGTCCTGGTCCTCGGCGGCACCGGCGCCGTGGGCCAGGGCGTGGTCGGTGCATTGCTGGAAGCCGGCAGCCCGGTGCTGGTGGTCGGTCGCGATCCGGGCCGGCTGGCGGCACTGCACGAACAGTTCGCCGATGAGCCGGGCCTGGAAACGCTGCTGGGTTCGCTCAGTGATGACGGCTCGGCACGGGCGCTGGCCGAGCGCATCGCGCAGCGTCCGCGTCCGTTGGCAGCGGTGATCGCCGCAATGGGCGGTCCCTACCGCCGTGGCCGCGTGACCGATCGCAACGGTGACGAGCTGATGGGCGCGATGCAGGCCGACCTGATGCCGCACGTGCATGCGGTTCGCCACCTGCTGCCGCTGCTGCAGGACAACGTGCACGCGCGCCGCTACGTGATGATCGGCAGCCCGGCCAATGCCAAGCCGTGGGCGGGTTACGGCGAGACCTCGATCACCACCGCCGCGCTGCGCATGTATGCGCAGGTGGTGCATCAGGAAGCGCAGGCGCTGGGCGTGCGTGCGCAGATGCTGGAAGTCTGCAGCCCGGTCTGTACCCCGGCCAACGCGGCCAACGCCTGCATCGAGTGGCCCAGCTCGCTGCTGGTCGGCCGTCGCGTGGTCTCGCTGCTCGACGGGTGCCGCGACAACCGCGCCATCGTCCGTTGCGACAGCAGCGATGCCGAACTGCCGCGCGGCCTGCTGCACCTGGAAGTTCCCCCGCTCTGGCGCGATACCGCAGGCGTCGCTTGACCTCGACCATGGTTGAGGTCGCAGTATGCGCCGCCGATTTTCGCAACACCTTTTCATATAGCTGTACCACCCCTCCGTACGGATGCATGCCATGACTTCCCCCAATACCACCCCACATCGTTTCGGCCATCGCATCGCGATGGCCGGCGTGTCGATCCTCGCCGCGGCCGTGCTTGCAGCCTGCAGCGGCGGCCATGCCGAAGAAGCCGGTGCACCGCCGCCGCCGCAGGTCAGCGCCGCGCCGGTGCTGGTCAAGCAGGTCAGCCAGTGGGACGAGTTCAGCGGCCGCGTCGAAGCGGTGCAGAGCGTTGAACTGCGCCCGCGCGTGTCCGGCTACATCGACAAGGTCAACTATGTCGAAGGCCAGGAAGTGAAGAAGGGCGAAGTGCTCTTCACCATCGACGCGCGCAGCTACCAGGCCGAATATGATCGTGCCGCCGCCGAACTGGCCCGCGCCCGCACCCAGGCCACGCTGGCCCGCAGCGAGTCCGAGCGTGCCAAGCGGTTGTCCGAGCAGCAGGCGATCTCCACCGAGACCGCCGAGCAGCGTCGCGCTGCCGCCGACCAGTCCGGTGCCGCCGTGCAGGCGGCGCAGGCCGCGCTGGACGCGGCCCGCCTCAACCTGGAGTTCACCAAGGTGCGTGCACCGATCGACGGCCGCGCCGGCCGCGCGATGGTCACCGCCGGCAACCTGGTCACCGCCGGCGACAGCGCCAGTGTGCTGACCACGCTGGTCTCGCTGGATACCGTGTTCGTCTACTTCGATGCCGACGAAAGCACCTTCCTGCGTTACGCGCAGATGGCACGCAAGGGCGAGCGCCCGAGCGAGCGTGACAGCGATCTGCCGGTGAAGGTCGGCCTGTCCGGTGAAGAAGGCTACCCGCACTCCGGCAAGGTCGACTTCCTCGACAACCAGGTGGCCCGCAGCACCGGCACCATCCGCGTCCGCGCGCTGCTGGACAATGCCGACCGCCAGTTCACGCCGGGCCTGTTCGCCCGCGTGCAGCTGCTCGGCAGCGGCCAGTTCCAGGCCATGCTGATCGATGACAAGGCCGTGCTGACCGACCAGGACCGCAAGTACGTCTACGTGGTCGACAAGGATGGCAAGGCGCAGCGCCGCGACATCCAGCTCGGCCGTACCGCCGAAGGCCTGCGCATCGTCGAGCACGGGCTGGCTGCCGGTGACAAGGTGATCATCGACGGCGTGCAGAAGGTCTTCATGCCGGGCATGCCGGTGCAGGCCAAGGCCGTGGCGATGCAGCCACAGGCCGCGCCGGCACCGGGCCGCGATGCCACCGCCGCACTGAACCACTGATCCGCGTCTCCTGATCCGCGTCCCCGCTTAGCTGCCGGCGCCAGCGGCAGCCTTCCCTGCCTTCGTCATATTGGCGAGGGGCAGGGTGGCTGTTGCCCGCCGACGGCATTTCCCAGGAATTCCTCCATGGACTTTTCCCGTTTCTTCATCGACAGGCCGATCTTCGCGGCGGTGCTGTCGATCGTGATCTTCGCCGCAGGCCTGATCACGATTCCCATCCTGCCGATCAGCGAGTACCCCGAAGTGGTGCCGCCGTCGGTGGTGGTGCGCACGGTGTATCCGGGCGCCAACCCCAAGGTCATTGCCGAGACTGTTGCCACGCCGCTTGAAGAAGCGATCAACGGCGTCGAAGGCATGATGTACCTGAAGTCGGTCGCCGGCTCCGATGGCGTGCTGCAGATGACCGTCACCTTCCGCCCGGGCACCGACCCGGACGCGGCGGCGGTGAAGGTGCAGAACCGCGTGGCGCAGGCGCAGGCGCGCCTGCCCGAGGACGTGCGCCGGCAGGGCGTGACCACGCAGAAGCAGTCGCCGACCTTCCTGATGGTGGTGCACCTGACCTCGCCGCAAGGCAAGTACGACACCCTGTACCTGCGCAACTACGCACGCCTGCACGTCAAGGATGCGCTGGCGCGTATTCCGGGCGTGGGTGACGCGCAGATCTTCGGTGGCGGCGACTACGCCATGCGCGCCTGGCTGGACCCGGACAAGGTGGCTTCGCGCGGCCTGACCGCCAGCGACGTGGTGCGCGCCATGCGCGAGCAGAACGTGCAGGTCTCGGCCGGCCAGCTCGGCGCCGAACCGCTGCCGAACAGCCAGTTCCTGACGCTGATCAACGCCCAGGGCCGACTGAAGACCGAAAAGGAATTCGGCGACATCGTGCTCAAGAGCGGCGTCGATGGCGAGATCGTGCGCCTGGCCGACGTGGCCCGCCTGGAACTGGGTGCCGGCGACTACACGCTGCGCTCGCAGCTGGACGGCAAGAACGCGGTCGGTATCGGTATCTTCCAGTCGCCGGGTGCCAATGCACTGGAGATCCGTGACCAGGTCATCTCGACGATGGACGAGATGCAGAAGACCATGCCGGCCGACGTGAAGTACGAAGCGGTGTACGACACCACCATCTTCGTGCGCGACTCGATCAAGGCCGTGGTCTCCACGTTGCTGGAAGCCATCGCGCTGGTGGTGCTGGTGGTGATCCTGTTCCTGCAGACCTGGCGTGCCTCGATCATCCCGTTGATCGCGGTGCCGGTGTCGGTGGTCGGTACCTTCGCTGCGCTGTACCTGCTGGGCTTCTCGATCAACACGCTGAGCCTGTTCGGGCTGGTGCTGGCGATCGGCATCGTGGTCGACGACGCGATCGTGGTGGTGGAGAACGTCGAGCGCAACATCGAAGAAGGCCTGTCGCCCACTGCGGCGGCCCACCAGGCCATGCGTGAAGTGTCCGGCCCGATCGTGGCGATCGCGCTGGTGCTGTGTGCCGTGTTCGTGCCGATGGCCTTCCTGTCCGGTGTCACCGGCCAGTTCTACAAGCAGTTCGCGGTCACCATCGCCATCTCCACGGTGATCTCGGCGATCAACTCGCTGACCCTGTCGCCGGCGCTGGCCGCGCGCCTTCTGAAGGCCCACGGCGCGCCGAAGGACGGCCCGAGCCGCCTGATCGACCGCCTGTTCGGCTGGGTGTTCCGTCCGTTCAACCGCTTCTTCAAGTCCAGCTCGGAGAAGTACGAGCGTGGCGTGGCCCGCATCCTCGGCCGTCGTGGCGCGGTGTTCGTGGTCTACGCGATCCTGCTGGTCGGTACCGGCGTGATCTTCAAGCTGGTGCCGCCGGGCTTCATCCCGACCCAGGACAAGCTGTACCTGATCGCCGGTGTGAAGCTGCCGGAAGGCTCGTCGATCGCGCGTACCGATGAAATGCTGCGCAAGGTCGCCAAGATCGCCCAGGAAACCGACGGCGTGGCCCACACCATTTCGTTCCCGGGCCTGAACGCGCTGCAGTTCACCAACACGCCGAACACCGGTGTGGCGTTCATTCCGCTCAAGCCGTTCGCCGAGCGTCATGGCCGTACCGCCGCGCAGATCAATGCCGAGATCAACCAGAAGATCGCTGGGCTGCAGGAGGGCTTCGCGTTCGCGATGATGCCGCCGCCGATCCTCGGCCTGGGCAACGGCAACGGCTACCAGATGTTCGTCGAGGACCGCGACAACCTGGGTTACGGCGCACTGCAGAATGCCGTGCAGGCGATGCAGGGCACCGTTGCGCAGACCCCGGGCATGGCCTTCCCGATTTCCAGCTACCAGGCCAATGTGCCGCAGCTGGATGCGGAAGTGGACCGCGTCAAGGCCAAGGCGCAGGGCGTGCAGCTCACCGAGCTGTTCGACACCCTGCAGACCTACCTGGGTTCGGCCTATGTCAACGACTTCAACCAGTTCGGTCGTACCTGGCAGGTGATCGCCCAGGCCGACGGTCCGTTCCGCGAGACGGTCGAGGACATCGGCAAGCTGCGTACCCGCAACGACCGTGGCGAGATGGTGCCGATCGGTTCGATGGTCACCATCAAGCAGACCTTCGGCCCGGACCCGGTGCTGCGCTTCAATGGCTATCCGGCAGCGGACCTGGCCGGTGAAGCCGACCCGCGCCTGCTGTCGTCGGCCGAGGCGATGAACAAGCTGACCGAGATTGCCGGCAAGGTGCTGCCGGTGGGCATGACCACCGAATGGACCGACCTGAGCTACCAGCAGGCAACCCAGGGCAAGGCGGCCTTCATCGTGTTCCCGGTGGCGATCATGCTGGCCTTCCTGGTGCTGGCCGCGCTGTACGAGAGCTGGTCGCTGCCGCTGGCGGTGATCCTGATCGTGCCGATGACCCTGCTGTCGGCGCTGTTCGGCGTGTGGCTGACCGGCGGTGACAACAACGTGTTCGTGCAGGTCGGCCTGGTGGTGTTGATGGGACTGGCGTGCAAGAACGCGATCCTGATCGTCGAATTCGCCAGAGAGCTGGAGATGGGCGGCAAGGGCATCGTCGAAGCCGCGCTGGAAGCCTGCCGCCTGCGTCTGCGCCCGATCGTGATGACCTCCATCGCGTTCATCGCCGGCACCGTGCCGCTGGTGCTGTCGCATGGTGCAGGCGCCGAAGTGCGCTCGGTGACCGGTATCACCGTGTTCGCCGGCATGCTGGGCGTGACCCTGTTCGGCCTGTTCCTCACCCCGGTGTTCTACGTCGCCCTGCGCAAGTTCGTCACCCGCAACGGCGGTGGCCAGCTGGTGCAGCACGGCGAGCCGACCATCCATCACTGACATGGAACCCCGTCGCCGCCGGTCGCTGGCCGGTGGCGGCTTTCCCCTCACAAGGCATGCATCCATGAATACCCATCAGAACAAGATCGCGCTGGTCACCGGCGCTACCCGCGGCATCGGTGCCGAGACCGTGCGCCAGCTGGCGCAGGCCGGCGTGCACACGCTGCTGGCCGGCCGCAAGCGCGAGACCGCCGTGGAGCAGGCGCTGAAGCTGCAGGCCGAAGGCCTGCCGGTGGAAGCCATCCAGCTGGACGTGACCGATGCAGCGAGCATCGCCGAGGCGGTCGAGCAGGTGCGCCAGCGCCATGGCCGGCTCGATATCCTGGTCAACAACGCCGGCATCATGATCGAGAACCCGGCGCAGGCACCCTCGGAACAGTCGCTCGATACCTGGAAGCGCACCTTCGATACCAACGTGTATGCACTGGTGGCCGTGACCCAGGCGTTCCTGCCGCTGGTCAAGCAGGCCAAGTCCGGTCGCATCGTCAATGTGTCCAGCATGCTCGGCTCGCAGACGCTGCACGCCGACCCGGCGTCGGGCATCTACGACTTCAAGATTCCGGCCTACAACGCCTCCAAGGCGGCGGTGAACAGCTGGACCCTGAGCCTGGCCTACGAACTGCGCAACACCCCGATCAAGGTCAACACCGTGCATCCGGGCTACGTGAAGACCGACATGAACGGCGGCAACGGCGAAATCGAAATCAGCGAAGGTGCACGCTCCAGCGTGGAAATGGCGCTGATCGGCGAATCCGGTGCCAGCGGCAGCTTCACCTACCTGGGCGAGGTGCTGCCATGGTGATCCGTACGTTGGCGATGGCCGTCTCCAGCCTGGTGCTGGCGGGCTGTGTCAGCGTCGGCCCGAACTACAAGGCGCCGGTGCAGGAACCGGTCGTCCTGCAGGGCGCACAGCAGCCGGTGTTCACCAGCACGTCGCCGGTGGCCAGCTGGTGGGCGCAGTTCGATGATCCGGTGCTGGAAGAACTGGTGCATGGCGCACTGTCGGACAACCTCGACCTGCGCGTGGCCGTGGCCCGCGTCAGCCAGGCCCGCGCGGTGTTCGTCGAAAGCCGTTTCGACCAGGCCCCGCACGTCACCGCAGGCGGCAGCTACGACCGCCGCATGCAACCCGATCCGCAGCTGGGTGGGCAGCGGGTGTTCAGTGAAAGCTACCAGCTCGGCTTCGACGCCGGCTGGGAGCTGGATCTGTTCGGCCGCAAGCGCCGCGCTGCAGAAGCCGCGCGTGCCGATCTCGGTGCCGAGCAGGCCAACCTGGCCGATGCCCAGGTGCTGGTCGCCGCCGAAGTGGCGCGCAATTACTTCGAGCTGCGTGGCACGCAGAAGCGCATCGCGGTGGCCCAGCACACGCTGGAAAACCTGCGCGATACGCAGAAGCTGACCGAGGCGCGCTGGGAACTGGGCGCCGGCAGCGAACTGGATGTGCAGAGCAGCCGCGCCCGCCTGAAGGCGATCGAGGCCGACATCCCGCTGCTGGAAGTGTCCGAGGCACAGTCGCGCAACCGCCTGGCGGTGCTGCTGGGTCAGCGTCCGGAAGTGCTGACCGCGATGCTGGCGCCGCAGGACGTGCCGGCGTTCGCCAAGGCGTTGCCGCTGGGTGACACCCGCGAACTGCTGCGCCAGCGCGCCGACGTGCGCGTGGCCGAACGTCGACTGGCGGCCGCGACCGCACGCGTCGGCGTGGCCACCGCCGATCTGTTCCCGCGGCTGTCGCTGTCCGGTTTCGTCGGCTTCCTTGGTGGCGATGCCAGCGGCCTGGTCAACGGCAACAACAAGGCCTGGTCGCTGACCCCGTCGCTGAGCTGGGCGGCCTTCGATTTCGGCACCGTGCGTGCACGCCTGCGTGCCAGCAAGGCCGAGGCCGAAGGTGTGGCCGCGCAGTATGAGCAGGCGGTGCTGCTGGCGCTGGAAGACACCGAGAACGCGCTGACCCGCTACTCCAAGCAGCAGGCGCGGCTGGCGATCGTGGTCGAGCAGGCGCAGGCGGCACGACGTGCCGAATCGCTGGCACAGATCCGCTATCGCGAGGGATCGGAGGACTTCCTGACCCTGCTGGACGCGCAGCGCACGCAGCTGGCCGCCGACGATGCATTGGCCGCGGCCGAGGCAGAAGTGAATGTCAGCGTGGTGGGTGTGTACAAGGCACTGGGCGGCTGGGGACAGTCGCCGCAGCCGCCCAGCGTGGCGCAGCTGCAGTAACCCCGAGGGGACGGAGGCGGTAGCGTCCGTCCCCTTCTTGTTTCAGGGCCGTTGATCGGCCCCCCGCCATCGTGCCGCCTTCTCCGGCAGCCAGCGCCTGGCAGTGGATGATGAATCCGCAGTTCGGCAACCGGGGCAGGGAAGCACCGTGCAGGCTGTGCACGTTGTCACAGTCATGACGTTTCTGACTCTGCCGGAAGCCGTGTCCGCCGTGTAACTAGTGGGACAGGCTCTTGGGAGGACAGGTGATGACCGATGGCAAACACGATACCCAGCGCAGGTTGTTCGGAGATCCGGGGCCACCCGGCGCGGGGCTTTCGGTGGCGGTGGTGGTACTGATGGTGCTCGCGTCGATGGCGGCTGCGATCGGGTTCATACGGCTGCCGGATCCGCTGCTCGGCCTGGGGCTGATCGGCGTGTCCGTGTTTCTGGCCGTCGGTGCCCGCATCTGCCAGGCACGCGACCAGCATCAGGCACTGTACCGCCTGCTGTCACGGCAGCCGCCGCCGTAGCCGCGGCTGCCGTGCAGGTTCAGCGCTTCGGCCAGTCCAGCTCGACCACCAGCGGGAAATGATCCGATGGCAGCACGCCGTCGATGCGGCGGTCGTCGGTAAGGAAGCTGCGCGCATGGAAGCCGCGCACCAGCACCCAGTCCAGCTGTGCGGTGGCGTTGCCGGTGAAATCATGGAAGGTCAGGCGCGGGCCCTGCGGTGCCTTCACCTGGGGGCGGGTGTCCTCCAGCACGTGGGTGAACGCTTTGTAGGTATCGCCGCCGGGTTCGCTGTTGAAGTCGCCGGTCAGCACCACCGGCAGGTCGGCCGGCAGGGTGGCCAGACGCTTGCCGATCAGCTCGGCACCCTTCACCCGGCGCGGTTCGTCCTCGTCGCGGTAGGGCAGGTGGGTATCCATGAAGTAGAAGCGACGACCATCCTCCAGGCGCCGGAACAGCGCCCAGGTGACCATGCGCGGATACAGGTTGCCCCAGGTGATGCTGCCGGGCACGTCCGGCGTATCGGACAACCAGAAGTTGCCGGACGCCTCGATGGCCAGCACCTTGCTGTCGTAGAACACGCCCATGTGCTCGTCGCCGCTGCCACCCCGGCGGCCTTCGCCGAACCAGCGGTAGCCGGGCAGGTGCTCGGACAGGTAATCGGCCTGTTCCTTCACCAGTTCCTGGGTGCCGATCACCGCCGGGTGCGCATCGAGAATGACCTTGACCATCGCATCGCGACGGTCCGGCCAGCGCTTGCCAGGCTCGGTATCGGCCGGGGTGCGGACATTGAACGACATCACTTTCAGCGGCGCAGGCGTGGCCGCGCAAGCGAAGACAGGCAGAGCAAGTGCCAGCAGCGCGCACAGCGCCCGGCGATGGAAACGCGGCAACATCGTGGAATCCCTCCATTCCATGAAAACGGTTTCATGGAGCATGCCATGGAAGGCGAGGGCAGCGGTATGCCGGGATGGGCGGCTGGCAATGCCGGGCGGGCGGTGAGAGCGCCGCCCGGCGGATCGCGTGAGCGCGGTCAGGAGATCACGGGTACTCAGTCGGCGGGCAGGTACCACTGGCCATTCTGGTCAATCCAGTACACCCGGATGTAGGGAGTGCCGTCCTCTTCGAAATACGTCACTTCGCAACGCTGATGGTAGTAGGGCCCCATCTTGACCCGGACGCAGTTCGTGTTCTCCGGACCACCGCCACCACCGCTGGCGGCGGCCTGGGACGGCGAGGAGAGAGCTCCAACGGCAAGCATCAGTGTGGCCATCGAGGCCAGGTGCAGTTTCATGGTCATCATCCTTGTGTCTGCAATCGCGCATCTGCGCGTTGTCGTGCAACGTCCCGCGCGACGCCAGGCTGACGTGCGGGAGTTGCTGCATGCGCGCCGGCCCATGGGCGACCCGGCGCATTTCCCCGGCTCAGTCGCGCAGGTAGGGGTTGCCGTACTCGTCGATCCAATATTCGGCCGTGTAGACGTTGCCGAATTCATCGGTGTAGGTTTCCGTGCAGTGGTGGTGGACGCGGTTGCGGTCCACATTCACCGGCACACAGGAAACGTTTTCTCTCGGGACCCCTGTGTTGGCGTCCGCCACCGGTGCCAGGGTTGCAGTGGCTACCACCAACGCGGCCATTGCGGCCAGTTGCAGTTTCATAAGCATCATCCTTGCTTCTGCAATCGCGCACATGCGCACGGGGTGTGTATCACGCGAACCCGACCATCGGAAGTGCCTCGCTGCGATCAGTCCTCGATCTCACCGCGACGAGTTGCAGCGCGTACCGCCTGCGCGGTAGTCGCAACACCGAGGCGCTGGCGTGCATGGCGCAGGTGGTTTTCCACGGTGCGTGCGGAAAGCCCGAGCGTGGCGGCAATTTCCGCCTGGCGACGCCCGGCAGCGACCCAGCGCAGCACCTCGCGCTCGCGCGTGCTCAGCAGGCTTCCGGAAAGTTCTGCAGGAACTTCAGCCAGACCGCGCGCGGCGCGGAATGCTGCGGTTGCAGCAGCCTCCAGCTGCAGGCGTGCGCTGGCGGATGCATCGATGGAGGTGCCTGCGAAACTGATTGCACCCTCCAGCCCGGTGGTACCGAACACCGGCACCTGCAGGCCGTGCAGGCCTTCGCCACGCGGTTGCTTCACCACCTGGTAGCGCTCACCGCGCAGACCTTGGCGTTTGCTCCAGAAGAACGGCGCGTCGCTGTCCAGCACGTGGCGATTGACCGGGCAGGCATGCAGATAGCGGGCGAGGTCGGTATCGCTGCCATCGCCGAACCAGTCGCCGTCGATCCAGTACACGCGCTGCGTGCCGCGCTCCAGTCCGGTGCCGGTGGCGAACACCAGCACGCGGTCGTAGCCGAGCGGTGCGGCGATGCTGCGCAGTACCGCGCCCACCGCGTCCAGCGAGCGGGCGCGCTCCAGCTTCAGCAACGCCTGCACCAGCGCGGTCATCCGGATCAGCGCCCGGCCAGTGCGTCGAGCAGGGTGCGTGCAGCCAGCTTGCCGAGCGCATTGCCCGCCAGCGGGCTGTCGCCGGTCAGCAGCAGGCGATCCTGCAGCACGCTGCCATCGATGCCCTCGTTGACGATCTGCACACCCTGCTGCGCCAGCCGCTCACCGAAGAACCACTGCAGCTGGCCCGGCATGTAGCCGATCTCCGGTGTCTGCCGGTCCATTGCATCGGGGAAGGCGCAGATGCGGTAGCCGCGGAACAGCGAGCCGCCATCGGCTTCGTCGACGCCTGCGGCCAGCAATGCCGCAGGGCCGTGGCAGAGGGTGATGATGTGGCGTTGCTCGGCCATCGCCCAATGCAGCACCGCCTTCACCGCGCGGCTCTGCGGCAGCCCGATCAGCGCGCCATGGCCGCCGGGAATGAACACTGCCGCATAGTCCGATCCTGCTCCCAGTGCGGCCACGACATCGTCCAGCGCCAGCGGCTGGCGGAAGCGTTCTTCATAGCGTTCGTACAACCCGCCGATCTGCTTGTCCTCGCGCGGGAAGGCCCACCACTCGAACTTGGTGGCGTTGCCCGACAGCGTGGCCACGTCGATGTCGAAACCTGCCTGGTCCAGGTGATACATCGGCAGCAGGGTTTCCACCGGATGGTTGCCGGTGGAGAACAGATGGCCGTTGGCGGTAGGCAGGTAGCGCTCGTCGGCGGCGATCATCAGCACCTTCCAGCGACCATCGCGGCGTGCGTCCGGATAGTCGGCACCGGACAGGTTGCTCTTCGGCGACGTGAACTGCGACAGCGAGTACGGCGAGGGGAAGAAGGCATCGCGCTCGGCCGGATCGGGGCTGGGCTGGCGACTGGGCTCTTGCGTGTTCATGCGGACCTCCTGCGGGGAACGTAAGGCCAGCATAGAAGCGTGGATGCGCACGCGCGATGAGGGATTTCCCTCAATCGCCCGAGGCTATCTGGCTGCTGCCCCGTGCTGCTGCATGTCCTCGTGCAGGATCCGCCGCAGCTCGATGATCGCGGGCGTGGCTTCCTGCACACTGTGCCCGGACACGATCACCTTCTCCGACACGGCGTTGGGCAGGTGCGAGCTCCAATACGGCACCAGCCCGTCATCGGTCTTTTCCAACGGCCCGTCGGCCTTGGCGCGGGCGATGATCGAGTGGTACTGCACCTTGGGCGCCATCGGCAGGTCAGCCACGGCGCGGACGAACGCGTCGTCCTTGTCCAGATTCTGGATGCTGTTCATCTGGTAGCCGTGCTTGCCATCGTTGCGGTCGACCTGGCCATCGTTGGCGATGGTGGCGACATCCTCCAGCACGGTCAGCGGCAGCCGCACCAGGCGACCGATCCAGCGGCCCAGACGGGTGCCGGCGACGTCGGTGCCACGGTGCGGCGTGGCGATGAACACCACCCGTGATACTTCCGGCTCCGGCAGGAAGGTCAGTACCGGCGCCCCGCGGGTGCGCAGCAGTTCGCGCTGCGCCGGTGTCATCTGCGCAGTGGCCAGCAGGGTATCGACCAGGTGGTCGCCGGACGACGAGACCATCAGCCGCGCGATCACCCCGCCCATGCTGTGCCCGACCAGCACCATGTCATGCGAGGCCTGTGCCTTGCCGCTGGGGTCGAAGTGCCTGAACACGTCGGCCAGCGTGTGGCGCATCGCATCGTGGCTCATCGCGATGGGCATGTTGGTCGGGTAGTAGAACTGCCAGATCTGGAAATCCTGGCGGATCTCGTCGTCGCGCATCAGCTCGTTGGCAACGTTGACCCAGGCTTCCGGGCTGCTGGCCAGGCCATGGATCATCAGCAGCACGCGCCGGTTCGGATCGTAGGGCTGCATCATGTACAGGTGCGGCGTGTCGATGCCGCCCTTGCCGCCGAACAGCGAGCGCAGCGACTGGTGGCTGAAGTTGGATCTCGCCAGCCACAGCGCGTAGCCGGCGGTGAAGTTCGCCGCCAGCGGTACCTCCTGCCCGTGCAGGGTGACTTCGGTGACCTGGTAGGGATCGTGGATCTCCAGTTCCGGCTCGTCGTCGTGCAGCACTTCCCATAGATTCTTTCCGGAGAAGCGCAGCAGCACCGTCATCGACGGCGAAGGCATCTCGCTCCAGCTCTGCGTGGTCGCAGGGGCGGTGTGCGTGGGGGGTGCCGTGGTGGCGGTGGTGCCTGCCGGATCATCCATCACCGCCACCAGCTCGGCGCCGAAGCCGTCGCGGCGGTGCACGCTGCGCAGCGTGCCGGTGAATGACAGCGAAGCGGCCGGCACCAGCTCGGTCGGCGTGCGCGTGTCCAGCGGCGACGCCTCGGTGGAAGGCGCCAGCACGAAGGTCCAGCGGCCCAGCTGGAAATGACTGGCCTCACTGTGCACGCGGCCGGTCGCGTAGGCGTTGTACAGCTGCACCGAGGCTTCCTGCACGGCCAGGTTGTAGTAGTCGCGCACCTGCGTCTGGCGGTCTTCGAAGCCGCGCTGGTTGGCGGTGCGTTCGGTGAAGAACAGATAGGCATAGGCCTGGCGTGCGACCTGCATCCATGCGTCCAGGCGCGGCTGGAAGTCGGCGTCCAGTTCGGTGATCGCGGTCTTCGCGCGGCCTGACGCGGAGTACTCGCGCTTGGGGGCGGGCAGGGTCATCGCGTACTGCAGCCACAGTTCGGCCAGGCTCGAACGCTTGTCTTCCTCGCGTACCACGATGCTGCCTTCCATCGCCTCGATGCAGGGCAGGCCGGGCTTGGCACAGACGCCTTCATCAAGGCCGGCCACGCGCAGCGTCTCGGTGGTCGCCGCGCTGAGCTTGCCGGAGGTCAGGATGTCGCCGCGCTTGAGGGCTATGTACTGCCCCGGCGTGACCGAGGCGACCTGTACCGACGGCCCGAACTGGCGCAGCGTCGCGCAACCGCCCAGGGTGAGCAGCACGGTGATGATGAGGGTCGTGCGGCCGATGAAGCCCAAGCCCGTGGTAGCCATACGATCCTCCTGCGCGGTGGCGCCACTCTAGCGTCCGGCCAGTCAAAGCGGAAGATACCGGGCGGTCGGTTTGTGCCTTGAAACCGCCGCCATGCAAGCGATTCAGGCATTCGCGTGTGACACTAGGGTGAATGGAGGCATGCAAGGACGGCGATGCGTTGGCTTGAGACACGGATTCCACCACCGCTGGTGATGCTGCTGTGCGGTGGCATCGGCTACCTGGCCAGCCGCCTGGCAGCGGGCCTGGCGGTGCCGCTGCCGATGCCCGCGCTGCTTGCAGGTGCTCTGGTGACGCTCGGTGTGACGCTGAACCTGCTGCCGAAGCTGGCCTTCCGCCGTGCGCGCACCACGGTCAATCCGCTGCGCCCGTCGGCCTCGAGCGCGCTGGTCACGCACGGGGTATACCGCTACACGCGCAATCCGATGTATCTCGGCCAGGCGATCGTTCTGGCCGGCGCCATGCTGTACCTGCAGAACCCGGTCGCGTGGCTGGCCGTGCCGCTGTTCGTGCTGTACATCACCCGGTTGCAGATCGTGCCGGAAGAGCGGGTGCTGTCGGCTCGTTTTCCCGAAGCGTATGCGCTGTTCCGCCAACGCGTACGCCGTTGGCTGTAGCGCGGGCCGGGTGGTCACGCGGCACACTGCCTGCACGAAAAACAGGCACAAAAAAGCCGGAATCCCGCTGATGGAAGTTCCGGCTTCTTGTGGCCTCGACAGGCCATACAGATGGTGGAGGTGGGCGGAGCCATTTGCGCCCGTTTGCAACCCATTGAAAGTAAAAGAAATTCAGCTTTCAAAAGGTGCAAATTCTGATACCTCCGATGATACCCGGCATAGGGCTGAGGTGCAAAGCACAACTGCTTAGGAGCAGTTGTGCGCATTGCATTGGTGATGGTGATGTTGGCCGTTTGGCTTGGAGCGTCCGGTGAGGCCGTGGCGCAGGCAGGCTCAATTCCGCCCACCGGAACCAAACAGGGTTGGGAGCGCCAGCATCTGGGCGACCATGTCAGCGAACCCGGCGAGGCTTTACCGGACTTCCTCCGACGCACCGGGCGAGTGCTCCACGACTACACCCGCCAGAGCGGGAACGAGGCCTGTGGCGCGATTGCCAGCGACGGCCAGCGTTTTTCCCTGCGCCTCTACACAGATGGTGTGCCACACGGCTGTGCCATACGGACCAGCGAGGTGATGGACGGTTCTGCTTTCACCGGCGAAACCATCCACAGCCATCCTTGGCAGAAGGTGCTGACGATGACGCCGGCCGCAAGGGCGTGGAGCCATTTCTACAAGGATGGCAATGCCGGGGCTCCGACCCTGCGCAACGACGGAGCAGTAGGGTTCAGCAGAGCCGACCGCGCTAACGGAGACGGTTGGCTGATTGCTGGCGGGCAGTTGCTGCATCTGGTCAACGGAAAGACCGAGCGCCTTGGCCCGGTCTTCCTCTCCACGGAGTGATGTAGGTCGATGGCTTGACATTGCCTTGAGCTGCCTTAGATTTGGAACGTCGGCAGTTCACTGCCCTATGGGCAGCTTAGAAAATTAGAGAAATTGCTTTGCCCGCCGACACCCAAAGCCCTCGCTCAAACGGGGGCTTTGCTTTTTTGGCTTGGCGCGGCTTGGCCCGGTCTCCCTCTCCACGGAGTGAACCAATGGCCGTTTACTGGCATTGGAACTCGAAGGCTGACCAGTCCGATGCTCCCACGGTCTGCCAGTAGAACACCGAGCCAGCTCCGACCACATCACAGGCGCACTCTGTCGGCCAATTAACTGACCCGGTGCTTGGGGAGCCAAATCCAGGCATTGGTGTCAGCTTCTGTTTAAGTGCGGCGACGCAGGTCCGGCGCTCTGGCGTCAAAGTCTGTTCTTGAGGCCTCGCGAGGCCGCCCGAAAACGTCGCGTCATCGTTGGTATTAACGCTCTGCGTGCAGTGAAATTGGTCAGCGAGGAACTGCGACACCGAGCAGAACACGCCCCAGCCGTAAAGCCCACCGTCGCCCCAGGAAATCCACGATTTTCCGGTGTAGGTCGGATAGGTTCTTGCCGGAGGCGTGCAGGTGTTGGAGGTGGTAACCCAGCCACTGGATGCCGTGTAGGTGCCGCTCCAGCTCTCTGAGGTGCTCGACACCGGGGACCCGGTCGCCGCCGGGCAGGACCAGGACGTGGTGCGCGTGCCGTTCTCAACGCGGTTGCGTTGTTGCCAGTGCTGACCTGCATGCCCAGCCGGGCAACCCACGTTCTGGCTCTCTGCTGGCGCGGCGCGCGTCATTGCAACGCTGGTTGGCGGCGCAGACGTGCATGCGGGAGCACACATACTCGCTGCTGCCGGTAACCAGGCTGACCATGGTCCCGTCAGCGCGATTGGGCTTGCGAACGGGTCGGGGCATGAATACGTCGTAGTGCGGGTGCGGGTCTGCGGAAAAGAAGTGGCGCCACTGATGGTGAGAGTGCCTGAAGGACAAACGCCCGTTTGCGCCGCGCTTTCGCTCAACGGTAATGGCGCTGAGCAGGCGGGTGTGATGACGGGAGGGACAATAGGAGGAGTGACGGCGGGTGGCGCCGGTGGTGCGGTTGGAATTGGAGGTTGAGCGGCGATTGGCACGCATAGCGCCAGCGGAGACCAGCAAGCAGGAGCAGCTACCGAATTCCAAATAAACGAACACGTTTGACCCGCAGGTGTCGTTCCTGTGGCTGGAGTCGTGGGAGCCGCTGCGCAGCCAGGAGATGGAGCAGGTGGAGTAACAGTTACGGGCGGTGGCGCCACCACCGGCGCCGGTGGTGGCGGAGCTGATGTTGGAGGGGGCGGTTGCAGCGCAACGGGTGTGAGAACTTGCGCTGACAGGCCAGTAGCGCCGCCGTAGTATGTGAACGCGAGCCTTGCTGGATTCCTGCATCGTTGAGTAGCGGCCTGGATGTCCAAAATGGTCGGACGACCATTGTTGCCTCGATGAAAGACCGATGTGTCGTCTATTTCGAGGTCATACATGCCTCCACTCGCTGCAGCGGCTAGCTTTAGGCACGCACGCGTTGGAACCGCATGGTAAACAATCTTCAACCCTGCGTTGGGGCGGCCATCAATAGAGGTAGGCTCAAGAATAACGGGTTGCGCCCATCGGCTGGTTAGGCCAACGCCAGAGTTCATTGAAACGGGTGGAACGCGGTCGGCAATAGCCTGAGCGATTGTCAGTCCCGCATAGGAGCCGAGCGCTCCATACGTCATGTCTGCATTGCGTGCAATGGTGTGAATATTCGCTTGTTCCGCGCGAACATCTGTGTTGTTTGCCGATGACTGATAGATAGCGAAGGCAGCACCGGAAAGAAGTGTCATAGCACCCGTCGCCAACATCAGCTCGATCAATGAGATGCCACGTTGCGGATGTGGGCGGCTTGATGGCTTCATGGTTAGCGCTTCTTTGCGCGGGATGCTTCTCGCTCGGCTAGATGCATTCGCCCGCGCGTGCGCATCTCATTTCGTTGTTGAACGAAGGCCGGCTTTGAGATGTGCTCTCGATACCCAAGTAGTAGGCCAACAAGCTCAGCCTCATCCAGTGAATCAGCCCCAGCGGCGATGACCGCGCCGCCTAGGAGAATCTTGCGGTGCGCGTCTGCTTTGCGTTCACTCGCTCTTGTCTTTGCTTTTGATCTTTGCTCGGCCAGCATCTCCCGTGCTTTCAATTTTGCGAGACGCTCAGTGGCGGCGGTGATTTGTTCTTGTATAGAGCGTGTTGCCATTGTTGAGTTCTCCTAATGTCCTACACCTCATGCAAACAGAAAATCGGCTATTGGCAAGTCATTGACTTGTCATATTGCAATTCCCTGTCATCCTGAAATAGAGGGGCACAGGCGAGCGAGAGCGAGCCAGCCCCAGCGGGAAACGCGAGCGAAGCGAGCCCCGGTCTCTTGCCCGAAGCCGTCACGAATAGTGGCGGCAAGGATCAAAGCAAGAGCGCACTTATGGTTTCCCTGCGGGAAACCGTGCGCCGGGGCTCCGCCCCAGACCCCGGCCCGCTTCGCAGGCCGCCCCCGATGCTAGCCCCCTTGGGGGCGTCGCCAAAAACAAGAATAGGAGCAAGGACAAAAATCGAAATGGCCATTTATCACGCCACCGTCAAAGCCTTTTCGCGCGGCAAGGGTCATTCCTCTACTGCCGCTGCGGCGTATCGTGCGGGCATTGTGATTAATGACGAATTGACCGGTATCAAACACGACTACACAAGGCGCAGTGGCGTTGCCTCGGTTGATATGTTGGCCCCGCAAAATGCCCCCGAATGGGCGCGAGATCCGGTCGCCTGTTTCAATCGCTCGGAAATGGCCGAGACCCGGCTAAACGCCAGGACGGCGCGTGAGCTTGAAGTTGCTCTGCCTGCAGAACTGAACGAAGCGCAGCGTCGTGCGCTCGCGTGCGATTTGGGTCAGATGTTGGTTGACCGCTATCAGGTTGCGGTGCTTGTTGCAGTCCATGAGCCCGATAAGAAGGGAGATGAGCGCAATCACCATGTGCATCTCCTGATGACACCGCGTCAGATCGGTCCTGAAGGCCTGGGTGCACGTGCATGTGCTGAATTTGATGCGTGTGGTGGCGCAGGTCCGGAGGCTATCCGCATTCTTCGTGAAGCGGTTGCTGACCGTATCAATTCGCATCTGGAACGAGCACAGGTCGCTGAACGTGTCGATCATCGCAGTCTGGCTAAGCAAGCGCATGCCGCCGAAGCTGATGGCCATATTGGGTTCGCAGCCGTGTTGGCTCGTGAAGCCACCCAGCACGAGGGTAAGGCAGCAACCGCGATGCGTAGGAGGGGGGAAGATAGTGAGCGGGGCACGGTAAACAACCAAATCCAAGAAGCCAATCGCATTGAACTGCGTAACTACCTGGAACGCTTGGAGAAAGAGGGAAGGGTGATGGCGACGCCACACTCCCATACGCAAGAAGCAGCTCAACGTGAGAGGCTTGCAGCGGTTGGCAAAGAAGAGCGGCCACACCTCGGGCAGGTCGCGGTGGCGCCCCCACGAGCGCGAACAAGGCCAGTATCAGTAGCGCAGCGCGCAGGGCGAGTGGGGTCGGGCGCCTCGCGCTTTCCGCCAAGTCTCAAGCCAGCCTTGATGAAGGCGGCTAGCCGCCTTCGTAGCAAGATTGCGAATAAGCAAGCAGACGAGGCCATGGCTCGTTACGAAGCCGAAATAGAGCAGCTGGAGATGGAAGCGAGGCGGGTGTGGCTGGAGGGTATAGATGCCACCGTTCGGCAAAGCCTTTCGACGGTCGCCACGCTCTTTGACATGTCGAGCAGGGCGGGCGCCTACCCCCAGAGGGCGTCATATCGAAACGATATGCGCGAGCTTCACAGTTCATTGAAACAGGTGGCTCGTGACACCACTCGATGGGAGCGCAGGTTACAGGCCGAAGTTAAGGCAGACCTTTCACTCACGGAAGCCAAAATGAAACTGGAGACGTGGGAAAGGAAAAATCCCAAGCCGTCGCTCTGGAGCGGTAGCAGACGCGATTGGGCGCAGCGGCGTCGGAGTGGTGAAGAGCGCATTGAGCGGCGCAGGACGCGGCGCGATGCTGCGCGTCTAGCTACAGGCCCGGAAGCCCAGGTGAAGTATGCGGCGCAGGCAGTTGCGAGTGTAGAAGCTTTGGATAAGCTCGCAGCATCAATGCTGAAGCGCTATCCAATCACCGCTGATACAGCACAGCCGCACAAATCGCAGCGCCCTGGAGCGACCTCAGCGCGCACGCTTACGGAACAACTGAACGATAGCGATCTGCAGCAAAAGGATCAAAGAAGATCTCGCGGGCCTCGCGTCTGAAGCTGAAAAAAACAATGCCCCCGAACATTCTTCGGGGGCATTGACAGAATTGGCGTTGGCCTCATGCTGTTTTTTAGCGGCAGCTCGTTGATAACAGCAACGGCTGCGAGTAGGTAGAAAGCAGCTCTACACACCCAGGCATCGGCCCCAAGCAACAACATAGCCGACATCGGGAAGAGCGCAACCCCTCGCAACCCAGCTAGAAGCAATGGCTATCGCACGGAGGTCCGATTAGTTCGCGCCCGGTGGCAATCCGGGGCTATCCGTAGGACGCGGGTGGCGGCCTTAAACCGTGGAGGAATACGTCCACATCCGGCAGCATGGCTTCTGCGTCGCGGAGGTTCCAAGGCATGGGTTCCCTAGCTGGTCTTGGATTGTGTGCCCCGTCTCGGGTCGGCCATGTATGCGAAGGGCAAGATTGGATAGCGTCAGGCGACAGCCTGATCACGGGGCAAAGCCCATGGGAGAGACGCCAGTGCAGTGAATGCTGGTGGCAGGACCCCAGCCCCGGCGCCATGTCAGGCGTGAACCTGCCGCAGCTGTGTATTGACAGTGATCACAGTGCCGACGATGGTCCTCTGCCCAGGCAAGAGTAGACCGACCCGGCAAAGGTCCCCAGACTCGCTTATTGCGGGTTGGGGGAGACTTTGCCTCGGTCGGTCGGCGGTTAGAAGCAAAGACCGAGGCAAAACAGCGGGCCCATAGTGTCCTGAGTCAGCAGGAGGATGTGTCCTGAATCAGATGCCGTAGGTGGCCTTGTCGGTAAAAGAGCACTTGGAGTTCTTCAGCAGAAAAACGGAGCGCGCCGAGAATTTTCGGGCGCCGATGAATTTTTCAATGCTGGTTCAAAGAGATATCAGATCTGACCCCAGGGAAGGAAGAAGCGTCGCCCTACCTTCAGGCTGCGAATTCGAGCTTGCCAGTCACTGAGCTGCTTAATGAAGGTATCGACTGGATACGCAGAGTGCTTGCATGCTGCTATTGAATTTAGAAGCTCATTGTTAACTTCCATCAAAGAAACTCCGGCGCGCTTGTGCTTGAGAAGGAAGAGCTCGGATGCTATCAGTTGAAGCTCTTCACTCTTATCTGAACTGATGATCTGTGTGTTACTGGCATCGCCCATGTAGTTGATTGATCGAATAGCTCGAAGTGCTTCGTATTTCAGCGCATTGAACTTTGAGAGCTTGGCCATCAGCAAGCCCGAGTAGTATCCAGCGGCCGTGCCGGGAATCAATGCCATCAGGAGGTCGTAGGCGAGGCTTGCCATTAGGGTCTTCCTTGCTGGCACCTAGGCATAGCGTAGGAAGTCGCCAGGCCGTTCGGTGCGCGTCACTTGCTAGCGGGGGCGAGGCTTTTTAGAAGCGCCAGTGCTTCTTTCTGTTTTCGGGCATCAAGCTGTGTCAGCACCAAGATTGCCTCCGCAACCACGTCAGAGGCAGCAAGGAAGTAAGCGGCTGGGAGATCCAGAAGCTCCGCGAGCTTCTCAATGGTCTCCAGATCAGGCTTATGAAGGCCCCTCTCATACCTGCTGATGCGGGGCGCAGTGGTGTTTGGGTCATCCACTCCCATCAATAGTTCCCCTAGCTGGGCCTGAGTCCAGCCCTTGGCTGCGCGTGCGGCGCGGAGGCGTTGGCCAAGGGCAGTGGTTGTTGGTAGCGGCGCGGGCATTCGGGGCATCAAGAAAGGCATTGACTACCCGAAGTGTGCCCGCCTAAGCTTAACTGGTCATTTGCACTGAGCGCAAATGATTGCGCGAGAGCCTAGAGTTGCTCGGCTCATGGGAGTTCATCACATATGAGGGAGCTGAAATGAAGAAGGTCTGGATGGTTTCCGCAGCAGCCCTGCTGGCTGCTTGCTCGGGTGGGCCTGGTAGTAGCGATGTTGAGACGGCGCTGACCGCGTATTTCAGAGAGGCCACAGGAACGACGGTGACGTTTGAGCGGTTGAAGGTGGGCGAGTGTGTGCGAGGCGGCAGTCCCGGCTACGCGTGCAGTGTCACTGGAATTGCGCGGTATCAGCTGGGCACTCGCATTGAGCAACAGCAGCTTGTTGGCACCTTCGTTATCGACAAAGTTGGCGGCAACTGGACTGTCGTAGACCGTCGTTGACGCTGGTCCTCCCCAACCATCGCTAGGAAGCTCGTATGTGGACCTTGTTCAAGGCAGTCCGCTGGATCATCACCGGTCTTGCACTTTGGTGGCTGTGCGGTGTGGTGTTCGAAAAGGGCACGACGGCTGACGGGGCAGTCTTAGGCCTGATGCTGTTCGGGCAGTTGGTCTTCTGGCCGCTTGCGCTGCTGTGGGGCTTGCCGTGGCTGTTCCGTCGCCGAACTCCAAAACTGAAGAAGCATAGGCCTGAAGAGTTCGAGCCCACGGTATCCCATGATCACATTGCCTTGGACGTGGGCAGGGACACTATCTGGGTTCGGGACCCCATGAAGGGCGAGCGCTATCTGCGGCGGTCTGAAGTGCTCGCCATCCGCACTGGGGAATACAACTACAAAGGGGTAGTCACTCATCGCCTGGAAGTCCAGGTGCGGGACGTTGTTCACCCGCTCTGGCTGGTTCCTTTCGTGCGCCACTCTGACCGTTGGCTAAAGAGCACAGCGGTCAACGAGGCTGAGAGGGATGAGTGGTTCGCAAGGATAAAGGCCTGGCTATCTTGAGGGTAGCTCGCTCCTACTCCGATAGCCCAAAGACTAGTGGTTGGGGCGCGGCATCCCGGATCGCTGGGCAGCGACGCATTCTTGGGGCGTCATTGCTCGGCAATTCGCCGAGCTAAAGATCAAGTTCCGGTGCTCTCAAGGAGGTGCATAGGCTGGACAGCGTCAGGAATGGCGAGGCTGTCAGAGAAGAACATCGCCTCCGCGCCTTTATATCTGTCCTGTGCGCTATAGCTCAATCCGTAAACGATGCTTCTGAAATTCCTATACATTCCATGGATGGGCTCAGCATTGTCGTAGGAAACTATCCAGTTCTTACTTTTAAGTCTCGATACCCGCTTGGAGATCTTTACATGATCTTCATGCTTGTAGTGATGCAGGTAGAGGTCACTGCCTTTCACGTAGTAAGGAGGGTCTAAGTAAATTAGGCTTTTTGCGGGGAGTCTTGGGGAGACTAGGTCAATAAACTTGATGGCATCCAGTTGGTGGAATTCAATCCGATCTCGCACACGCGCTATCGCGTGAATGCGACGGATAAGGTCTGGCTTGTTGAATCGGGCGTCAAGCTTCCATTTGCCGGACTGTGATTTTCCACCAATCACCCCGGCCCCCAGAATTCCAGAACGATTTGTGCGGTTTAAAAAGAATGTGGAAAACCCGAGTTCCAAGTCGCCGTGCTCAGAAGTGTTGTTTTGAATATTCTTCTGGCGATGCCACTCCTCAATCGTGACGTTCGTGTTTTGAATGAGCGCGCAAATGCTATCGGTATTTTCCAGGATGGATCGCCAAAAGGCAGAGACGCCATCGCTAATATCGTTTATGTAAACTTTTTTGGCGTATTCTTGGAGGACTAGTTCCATGGCAACTGCAGCGCCGCCGGCATAAGGTTCGACATACGCACCATCAACTAGCTCGTTAGCTTCCATGATGCTCTTTACGTAGGGAGCTAGCTTGCCTTTACCGCCAGGATAACGCAGTGGTGTGTAAAATGATGGTCGTGGTTCGCTCTTCATTTCATCATGCCCAAATCTTAGTGAACGCTACCTGGACTTCTGACCAGCCGGAGCGCAGTTCGGAAGAGGTTGGCAGCGAATATTTGCTATGAATTATGCCATGCAGTCGATCAATGCTCAAAGCCTTATTTGGGTTCGATGCAAGGGCGCGGAATTCTTGGAGGTCGCGCTTCGTTGCGCCATTTTGCTGCAGATCTGCAGCCACGCTCTCTAGTTTCTGTTTTAGGCTCAGATCGCTGTTGTATTTGGGGACTTTATTTTCAGATCCGTAATGGTCCAGAGATAGTTCAAGGAATACTCTGAACGATGCCGCAATTGCCACTGGGTAGTTATCAAGCGGAAGCTTTCTCAGTTCCTTGCACATCTGCTGAAGTTTGTGATCATTGATGTTCAGCGGGCACTGAGAGTTGGGTGGGATGAGAGTTTTTCTGTCGATCAGAGACTTACTCTTGGAGCCTGCTCCAGATTTCGATGCTGCCTTTTTGCTTTGTGCCGAGAGCTGGTCGAGCGGCTCTAGTGTTCCCGTGCGCTTGTTGAGGTCGGGCAACGCTGATCCAAGTGAGTCTAGGTATTTGATTCGATCATCCTTCCCCTTGATCTTACTGACACGAACCTTCTTCAGCCCGATGTCCGATATTATTTTCTTGAGCGGCTTTATCAGTTCTGATTGCGGCAGGTCCGAAAGGAATTCGCCATTCTCAAATACAAGGCCGAGACGTTCGCGGACTTCAGGTGTTCCAAGCAAGCGATCCAAGTTTGTGATGGGGAAGCGCTCGAGAGCAGCATCCTCCTCATCTGAGAGTTTTCCTGCGGTGCGAACAAATTCCAGAACTTTGAGGGAATTTGTATGGCCTCGATAGCGGGCTGTCGCAATGCCGTCCCAATCCACTACACCTCTGCCGTCATTTGCGCCTGTATGAATAGCTTCAATCCAGTGCCTTGCCTCCTCCTCGTCCCTGCATACAGAAACGTCAATAGGCTGAACGTCGGATGGAGTGAAAGACTTCGCAAGATTTCGCAACCGGCGGGCGGTAATGTCACCCACGCCATCCATGCCATCAAGCACGGAAGGATTGGAAAGGACCCTCAGGGCTGCTAGACGCCTGTTCCCATCCAAGGCGATGTAGGTGGAGCTTTTCTTTCCGGGGGCCTTCATTACGAGCATGCGATGTGCCGGGCTCAATCCGTTAAGGACGATATCCTCGGCTAGATTAACCAGCTTGATCCCCTGATTAACTACTATCTTCTCAAGTGCCTCTCGCTGGCTGCTAAGCCCCGCGAATCGTGGGTTCTTGAGGTCGAGTTCTAGTTCGTCAATGTTGAGTTCTAGTGTGCTACTCATTCTTCCCCCTGGAAATTAATGTGGCTACTGAAGTGCAGGTAAGTGCCTGGTCGCCGCCAATCATTGCCTTTGCGCGTTTCCTCTGATGATATGTTGGGCGTTGACTCGTCGGATTTCAACAAGAATTCAACGGGCGTCCATCATGGTCTTCTGGGCAATTGACGTTTCCGGGCAGATGAGTTTGCCGTTCGTTGCTTGGCTCTCAGGTGCGCCTTCTTTAGTGCCG
The DNA here is from genome assembly GCF_029837545.1 of Stenotrophomonas sp. GD04024. Taxonomy (NCBI): domain Bacteria; kingdom Pseudomonadati; phylum Pseudomonadota; class Gammaproteobacteria; order Lysobacterales; family Lysobacteraceae; genus Stenotrophomonas; species Stenotrophomonas sp. GD04024. The sequence goes on from NZ_JAOEDV010000003.1 coordinate 27,733, forward strand.
TTAGAGCTTGGCCTGCCTGATAGAGCGGCAATGTCGTGGGGACTGGCAGCGAAGCGACCGCTGCCGCTCGAGCTTGGAGGGTAGGGGTGTCTACATACGTGCCGAGTTCGCCTGGCAGATGAACTTTGTGTCCTGTGATCGCGGCAATGATCGAACTCAGCACTCCGGCGTAGTGCAGCCTTGTGCTTGCAGTGTGCCTGAACGAATGAAACCCCATACCAGGCGTCATCATCTTCAGGCTCGTCAAGTAGGCGCGGAATTGATCGCCTAGCGCATCGCCGTAGCCTGCCTTCTTGTTCCAAGGCAGGTGCGGGAAAAGTCGCTCATGGCCCGACTGCGCTACATCTTCGACGTAAGCTAAGAAGCCTGCCTCCAACAAGCGCGGGTGGAGCGGGATGAAGCGCAAAGAGTTTGCGTTTTTCAGCTTTTGATCCCGCCGGCCCGCACGAATGTGGATGCCCCAAATGCCATTCACCTCGGCCACATCGTCGGCATAGAGTTGCCCGAGCTCGTTGACCCGTGCCCCAGTGCCCGCTGCTAGCAGGACTCCCCAGTATCGATCAGGCCGCTCCTCTGACCAGGGAAGGAACTTCTCCATATCGAAGAGTTGGTTGATTTCCTCAATGCTGAAGGGGCGACGGGGGAGCGTGGCGACTGCGGTGGCCGAGCTCTGGCGCTTAATTCCATCGAGCGGCGAACGTGTGAGCAGTCCACCGGCTACTTGTGCATTGAGGAAGCTGGCCAGTCGGTCACGATGTTTGCCTAGAGTCCGATCAGACAGGCCCGCGATAACGAGCCCTTTGGTGCGTTGTTGCTTCACCTTGGCGATGATTTGCGCGGCGCTCAGGCCTTTGTATTCTGCTTTCTTGCGCGCATTGCTCGGCCAGTCATGAAGCCCATTTAGGAAGGCGCGCACTTGGGTCTCCCCCACTTGCGACATGAGCAGGTCGAGCCCTGCTATTTCGCGGAAGATGGTGAGCGTGTTTTCACTGTCGAGCAGGTTGCCTGGCGATGTCTTAGCGTTCCTAAGGTCTTCCAGGTAGAGATCAACACGCTTTTTCAGGGTGTCCCCGGCTCCGGGCAGCGGTGAACTTTGGGCAAAGCCTGAGCTCGCGAGTCCCTTGATGGTGTCCAGCAGAGCTTTGGCGTCCTCGCGTCCATTCACCTGTAGGTCGGTCAATCTCGCGCCGTTAGGCAGCTCAATGTTCCCGGTCCAGCGGTCAATGGTTCCCGTCAACGCTCTCAGCAGGGCGTCCCGATCCTTCTCGGTCATTGGGCTGCGTCTCATGCGGTCGAATGCCTGAGAGAGTGCCACAGCGGCGCTTGCGGCTGTAAGACGCATCAGATCGATTGAAGCAGGGGGCAGGCGTCGCACCAGATAGCGGGAGCCGACAAGAGGCTGCAGATCCGTAGGCACAAAAAAACGGACGTATAGCCCGCTCGGTCTGCGCAGAAAAAATGGCTTTGGCACGGAGTGATACCTACTTTGATACCTGCAGACAGGCTCAGTTCGTGTATCACTCCGATGCCAAAACCCTTGCAAAATCAGCCACTTAGTGATAGATTTTGCAAGCAGTTGGTGGAGGTGGGCGGAATTGAACCGCCGTCCGAAGGCACTCCATCCCCAGCACTACATGCTTAGCTCGCCGTTAAATCTCGTCCCCGAACAGCACGGCGTGCAAAGCGCATCCGGGAACCAGCCTGTTGTGTTCTAGTGCCGGACTGACAGGCAGCCGCCCAGCGCGATTCCATGATAATGACTCTACGCTGCGAGCATGGACACAAGCAGTTTCGAGGCTCCGCCTAAGTCGGCAGAAGGTCACGCACCGCAGTTTTTAGGCTGCGAGAGCGACCGGAGCGTAGTTGTCGTCGTTGGCAACTAGAGTTTTGCAGCTGGATTTACGAGGAAAGCTACCCCCTCGGCATGCGCCAGGCGACTTCACAACCCCCGTCGAAACCAATGCACCCCCGGTTTCTACAGTGCTGCAAGGTACAGGGCCAATTCCGTGTCGCCACGGTCAGGGCCTGCCCAACGTTGGCAATGCTACGGCAAAACAGCTGAACAGTCACCTTGGCAATCCTCAGGAAGTTGTAGTGCGGCTGGCATAGCGGATTGGTAACTTCATTGGCACGAATTTGCGACACACTGGCGACGACCATCCAGGCTAGAGCAGACACGGAGACGGTGGGTGACTGAGGCAAGCCAACAACGCAGCCTGCGACAGCTGGTCGGACCGGTCGGTGCCGATTATCAGCGGCGCGCGCTGCCCCCCGGCTGGGTCTGGGCGCTGCTGGGGCTGCTGCTCGCAGCCACCTGGCTGACCGAGCTGCCGGCAACGGCGGCGGCGGCGCTGGTGGCCAGCGCGGTGGTGGTGCACTGGGCGCAGCGCGGTCGCATCCATTGGTTGGGGTGGCGGCTGCCGGGCCTGGCGGTGCTGGCGGCCCTGCTGTGGGGGCCGGAGGTGTTGTCGCAGTGGTTCGAGCACGGCCTGGCCGTGGTGCTGATGTCGCTGGCCAGTTTGAGCATCGGCGTGCATGTGTGGCAGTCGAGGCAGGTCGCCAGGCAGCTGCAGGTCGCGGCCGACGCGCTGGACGATGCGCAGTTGCTGGCGCTGCTGCCACCCGATGCGGCGCAGCTGGCACAGCGGTGGCGCGCGGGCGATGAGCGCCACGCGCCGGAACTGGCGGTGGTGATGCACCTGGCGGTGATGCACGCGGCGCTGGTACCGCGGATGCGGAAGCTGGGCGCGCTGGCCGGTTGAGCCGCTTGTAGAGTCGAGCCTGCTCGACTGATTCTTGTCCAAGCCGAGCATGGCCCGGCTCTACAGAAGGCCAAGGCAGTCGAGCAAGCTCGACTCTACGGGGGCATGCGCAACCGCTTACGCGTCGCGGTTGCCGCGACGCATCACGCGCTGCTTCTCGATCGCCCAGTCGCGGTCCTTGGCGGCATCGCGCTTGTCGTGGGTCTGCTTGCCCTTGGCCAGCGCGACTTCGAGCTTGATCTTGTTCTTGCTCCAGTACATCGCGGTGGGCACGATCGTGTAGCCATCGCGCTCGACCTTGCCAACCAGCTTGTCGATCTCGCTCCGGTGCAGCAGCAGCTTGCGCTCGCGCCGGTCGTTGGCCACCACATGGGTCGAGGCCTGGATCAACGGGGTGATCTGCGCGCCGATCAGGAAGATCTCTCCATCCTTGACGTAGGCGTAGGCGTCGACGATGTTGCCGCGGCCGTCACGGATCGATTTCACTTCCCAGCCCTGCAGGGCCAGGCCGGCTTCGAAGCGATCCTCGATGTGGTACTCGTGGCGGGCACGCTTGTTCAGCGCGATGGTCTTGTTGGCCGTCGCGCTCTTTGCTTTATCCTTGCCGCTGTTCTTGCTCATTTCCGTATTGTCTCCGATTCGGGCCCGCCCGGTCGATTGCCGAAACGTCCTGTATTCATGCCTACTATCCGCCGCAGCGCCCTGGTCGAACATTCGGCCGCGCGCATGTTCGACCTGGTCAACGATGTCCAGGCCTATCCGCGCCGTTTCCGCTGGTGTTCGGCCGCCCAGATCCTGGAGCAGGGCGAAGACCGGCTGGTGGCGCGCCTGGACCTGGGCCTGGGCTCGTTCAGCACCTGGTTCCAGACCGAAAACACCCTGCAGCGCCCGCACAGCATCGACATGCAGCTGCGCGATGGCCCGTTCAAGCAACTGCACGGCCGCTGGGAATTCCATGCGCTGGCCGAGGATGCCTGCAAGGTCACTCTGACCCTGGAGTTCGAGCCCAGTTCGCGCCTGCTGGGCCCGGCCCTGGCGATCGGCTTCCAGGGCCTGGCCGATCGGATGGTCAACGATTTCGTCCGCGTCGCCGACGAGGGCTGAGCGATGATCGAGGTCGAGGTGGTGCTGGCCTGGCCGCAGCGGGTGCTGTCGCGCCGGCTGCAGCTGGAAGAGGGCGCGACCGTGGCCGATGCCATTGCCGCCGCCGCGCTGGACGGCACTGCCGGATGCCCGGCGATGGCGGTGCATGGCGTGCTGGCGCGCCCGCAGCAGGTGTTGCTGGAAGGCGACCGCATCGAGCTGCTACGCCCGTTGCTGGCCGACCCCAAGGACAACCGCCGGCGGCGCGCGCTCGGCGGTTGATGCCCGCGCCCGTCCGAGTGGACGGGCAGGGCGCCTCAGCGGCCCTTCTTCTTCTTGTCCTTCGGCAGGTTGCGGCCGAACTGGCGCACGGTCTGCTGGGCCAGGGCCTTGTCGTTGCCCGGGAAGTAGTCGCCTTCCCAGCGGGTCACGGTGTCGTTGTCGAAGAACACGACGAAATTCTTCACCTCGGTACGGCCCAGGCGGTTCACGCGCTGGCTGGAGGTGTAGTCCCAGCGCTGGGCGTGGAACGGGTCGGGGATGGACGGGGTGCCCAGCAGCGCGGTGACCTGCTGCTTGCTCTGCCCGACCTGCAGCTTGGCCACGGCATCTTCCCGGATCAGGTTGCCCTGATAGATGGGTTGCTTGTAGATGATGCCGCACCCGGTGGTGGACAGGGCGACGGCGGCGACCAACAGAAGATTGCGCATCGGGACTGGCGGTTGGGGAAATCAAACCGATGATACACTCCCGGCGTGCCACCGCGACCCAATCCGAGGCAGCTGGCGCTAAATCGCCAATGAACGGAGACCTATGGAAACCCACGACCTGCGTAAAGTCGGCCTGAAGGTGACCCATCCGCGGATGCGGATCCTGGCGCTGCTCGAGCAGCGCAATGCCCAGCACCACATGACCGCCGAAGACATCTACCGCCAGCTGCTGGAGCATGGTGACGAGATCGGCCTGGCCACGGTCTACCGGGTGCTGACCCAGTTCGAGGCTGCCGGCCTCGTGCTCAAGCACAATTTCGAAGGCGGCCAGGCCGTCTACGAGCTGGACCGCGGCGGCCACCACGACCACATGGTCGACGTGGACAGCGGCAAGATCATCGAGTTTGAAAGCCACGAGATCGAAGAGCTGCAGCGCAAGATCGCGGCCGATCACGGCTACGAGCTGGAAGAGCACTCGCTGGTGCTGTACGTGCGCAAGAAGCGCAAGTAAGCCGTTCCGGCCAGCCGGACGCGACAGAACCCCGGGCTTGCCCGGGGTTTTTCGTTGTTCACAGTAGATCCACGCCATGCGTGGACGGCCCCATCAGCACCTCCAGATCCACCGCCTCGGCCATCGCCTGGTTGCCGGCATCGCCCGGATGCAGGTGGTCGCCGGAGTCGTAGGCGGCGGCCATCCGTGACGGATCGGCCGGGTCGCGCAGGGCCGTGTCCAGATCGATCACCGCGTCGAACGGGCTGCGTGTGCGCAGCCAGGTGTTGAGCTGTTGGCGCAGCGCCTCCTTGCCGGGCTGGTAGTAGTCGTCCAGCGGCGTGCCGGGCAGGGCGCCGGCGAAGGGCGGCAGGGTGGCGCCCAGGATGCGCAGTCCGCGCCGATGGGCCTGTTCGGCCAGCGCCCGATAGCCGTCCTGCAGCTCGGCCAGCGTAGGACGCGCCTGTTGCCGGGCGAAGGCGGTGCCGGGCCAGCTGATGTCGTTGATGCCGATCAGCACGATCACGCTGGCCACGCCGGGCTGATCCAATGCATCGCGCTGCAGGCGGGCCAGAACCGACTCGCCCATGCCGTCACGCAGCAGCCGGCCGCCGGAGATGCCAGCGTTGACCACCGCGACGCCTCGGGGTGCCAGCCGCGCGGCCAGATGGTCGGTCCAGCGCTGGTCCTGGTCGAGGCTGGCGGTGGCGCCGTCAGTGATCGAGTCGCCGATCACCACCACGCTGCGTGCGCCGGGTGCGGCCTCGACTTCAATCCCGGTCAGGAACAGGCGTGCGGTGGTGGGGGTGGCTCGATCCAGGTCGCGCGCCAGGCTCTGGTTGCCGCCGGCGATCCAACTGGTCTGGCGGCCGTCCCAGTGGAAGGTCTGCAGCGGCGTCGGCCCCGGCACGAAAACGCTGACCTGCAGGGCCTGCTGATTGCCGGTGGGCAGTGCCAGCGGATCGCTCAGCCGTTCCTGGCCCGCGCCGATCAGCACGCCGGGCTGGCCGTCGAAGTGGAGCGGCCGTGGTGCCGCGCCCGGTCGTGCGGCCACGCTGGCCGCTCCTATCCGCAGCGGCTGCGTGCCGTAGGCATTGCTCAACCTTACCCGCAGGCGCGGCCCGCCCAGGCTGATGCGCGCGGCCTGGCGGAAGGTCTGGTCGTGCAGCGATGCCGGGATCAGGGCCGGGAACAGGAAGTCTGCGCCCCACACCGGTTGCGGGCTGGCCTGCCAGCTGGCCACCCAGTGCGGGGCAGGGGTTGCGCTGGCGGCGCCGGACAGGGCGAGCAGGGTGCTGGCAGCGAGCTTGCGGAGGCGGTCCATGGAGCGATTCCGGGGAAAGGAGCCGCCATGGTGATTCCGCCCTCATCTGTGAACTAGACTGCGCATGGACAATCATCTGTGAACTGGATTCATCGCCATGGCGCGACCCGACATCAACCGATCCGGCGAACTGGAAGTCTTCGTGCGGGTGATCGAGACCGGTGGCTTTTCCGCGGCCGCCCGCACCCTGGACATGACCCCGTCGGCGGTCAGCAAGCTGGTGGCGCGGCTGGAACAGCGGCTGGGCACCCGCCTGCTGCAGCGGTCCACCCGCCAGCTGCAGCTGACCCCGGAAGGCTGCGCGTTCTACGAGCGCGGCCTGCGCGTGCTGGCCGACCTGGAGGAAGCCGAGCGCTGTGCCAGCGCCCACGCCGAGCCGCGCGGGCGGCTGCGGGTCAATTCCAACGTGCCGTTCGGCCAGCACTTCCTGTTGCCGCTGCTGCCGGCGTTCCTCGAGCGCAACCCGCAGGTGGGGGTGGACCTGACGCTCAATGACGAGGTAATCGACCTGCTTGAGCAGCGCACCGACGTGGCGGTGCGCGCCGGCCCGCTGAAGAGTTCCAGCCTGGTGGCGCGGCGATTGGGCGCGACGCGGATGATGATCGTGGCCGCACCGGCCTACGCGCAGCGGCACGGCCTGCCGGCCAGCGACGAGGAGCTGCAGGCGCACAACCGCCTGGACATCGGCCATGCGCGGGCGATGCAGGGCTGGCCGCTGCTGCAGGATGGTCGTGAGCGCATGCTGCTGCCCAGCGGCAACGCCCGTGCCAGCAATGGCGATGCGCTGCGCCAACTGGTGCTGGGCGGGCTGGGCATGGCGCGGCTGGCCGCGTTCCAGGTGCAGGCCGACATCGCCGCCGGGCGGCTGCTGCCGGTGCTGGAAGAGGCCAATCCCGGTGACCTGGAGGAGGTGCACGCGGTGTTCCTGGGGCAGGGCGGCTACCTGCCGCTGCGAGTGCGCGCGTTCCTCGATTTCCTGGTGGAAAACGTCGATCTGACGCAGCCACGGGGGTAGTGCCGGCCGCTGGCCGGCAACCTCACGATCTTCGCCGACCCGCATCGGGCTGCCGGCCAGCGGCCGGCACTACCGTGTGGAAGCCGAGCATGGGCTCGGCCGGCGTCAGACCTGCAGCAGCTTGCGCGCGGCGGCGCGCGCTTCCTTGCTCACTTCCACGCCGCCGAGCATGCGCGCCAGTTCTTCCTCGCGTGCCTTGCTGTCCAGCTTCTCCACCGCACTCTGGGTCATGCCTTCCACCGGCGCCTTGCTCACCCGGTAATGCGCGTGGCCCTTGGAGGCGACCTGCGGCAGGTGGGTCACGCACAACACCTGGCGCTTCTCGCCCAGCGCGCGCAGCTTCTGGCCGACGATGTCGGCCACCGCGCCGCCGATGCCGGAGTCGACTTCGTCGAATACCATGGTCGGCACCGCATCCAGGTCCAGCGCCGCCACTTCGATGGCCAGCGAGATGCGCGACAGTTCACCGCCCGAGGCGACCTTGCGCAGGGCGCGCGGCGGCTGGCCGGCATTGGCCGCGACCAGGAACTCCACGCGCTCGGCACCCTGCGGATCGGGCTTGCCGTTGTCCTGCGGCTCCAGTTCGATCAGGAACTGGCCGCCGCCCATGCCCAGCTCGGCGATGATGCCGGTGGTGGTGGCCGACAGTTCGGCGGCGGCACCGCGACGGCTGGCGGTCAGTACTTCGGCCTGTACGCGCCAGGCGGCGGCGGCCTTGTCGATCTCGCCGGCCAGGCGCTGCAGGCGCTCGTCGGCGCCGCGCAACTGTTCCACTTCGGCATGCATGCGTTCGCGCTGCGCGCCCAGCTCGTCCATCGGCACGCGATGCTTGCGCGCCAGGTCGTGCAGGCGGCCGAGGCGCCGCTCGTTCTCTTCGAACTGCTCGGGGTCGGCGTCGAGGTCGTCATGCACGCGGTCCAGCAGCGAAAGGGCTTCGTGCAGCTGGATCGAGGCATTCTCGATCAGGCCGTCCACCTCGCCCAGGCGCGGGTCATGTTCGATCAGGCGCGACAGCTCGTGGCGCACCTGCTGCAGCAGGTCCAGCGCGGAACTGCCGTCGTCGCCGTTGAGCTGGTTGCTGGCTGCCTGGCAGGCGGTCAGCAGGGCGCTGGCATGGGCCTGGCGGCGGTGGCTGGCGCCGAGCGCGGCGATCGACTCCGGTTCCAGGTCCTCGCGGTCCAGTTCGCGCAGCTGGTGCTCCAGGAAGCCGATCCGGTCACTCACGTCGCCCTGTTGCGACAGCGCCAGTGATTCGTCGACCAGTGCCTGCCACGCGGCGGCGGCGCGGCGCACCTGGCGGCGCGCGTCCTCGTTGCGGGCGTAGGCATCGAGCAGGGCCAGCTGCGACGGACGGGTCAGCAACGCCTGTTGTTCATGCTGGCCATGGATCTCCACCAGCAGCGCGGCCAGGTCGGCCAGCTGTGCGAGGGTGACCGGACGGCCATTGATCCAGGACCGCGAGCCGCCGTCGGCGCGGATCACGCGGCGCAGCTGGCACTGATCTTCATCGTCCAGCTCGTTGTCGGCCAGCCACTGGCGCGCGGCCTGCAGCTGGTCCAGCGCGAACTCGGCGGAAAGCTCGGCGCGGGCCGCGCCATGGCGGACCACGCCGCTGTCGGCGCGCAGGCCGGACAGGAAGCCCAGCGCGTCGACCATCAGCGACTTGCCGGCGCCGGTCTCGCCTGAAACCACGGTCATGCCGGGCCCGAACTCCAGTTCGGTGGCGCGGACGACGGCGAAATCCTTGATCGAAAGATGTCTGAGCATGGGTAAGAGGTATCAGCAGCCGCGCAACGCTAGCACGCGGGCGAGGGAGGTCCAATGACTTGCCAAGGGGATGCGCCGCCATTATCTAGTGTCCGTGTCTCACAGGTTGATTCCATGCACGGTTCTCCCGACCAGCTTGCCCCGCGTGCGCGCCATCTGCTGCGCACGCTGATCGCGCGTTACATCCAGGACGGCGAGCCGGTCGGCTCGCAGACGCTGGCGCGTGTGGCCGGCCTGGAGGTCAGCCCGGCCACCATCCGCAACATCCTCGGTGACCTGGAGGACCTGGGGCTGCTGGCCTCGCCGCATACCTCGGCCGGGCGCATTCCGACCGCGCATGGCTACCGGGTGTTCGTCGACAGCCTGTTGCAGATGCAGCCGCCGGGGGAGGGCGAACTGGCCCGCCTGCGCCAGGAGCTGGCCGGGGGCGGCAGCACCCAGGCCCTGCTGGGCAGCGCCTCGGAGCTGCTGTCGGCGATGAGCCACTTCGTCGGCGTGGTCAGCGCGCCACGGCGCGAGCAGTTCGCCTTCCGCCAGATCGATTTCGTGGCGCTGGACGGGCGCAGGGTGCTGGCGATCCTGGTGTTCGCCGACAACGAGGTACAAAACCGGGTCATCGAGACCCGCCAGGAGTTCGCGCCGGGGCAGCTGGAACAGGTCGCCAACTACCTCAACGCCCATTTCGCCGGGCTGCCGATGGCCGAGATCCGCACCCGCCTGCTGCTGGAGCTGCGCGACGCCCGTTCCGAACTGGAGCAGCTGCTGGCGCACAGCATCGAGCTGGCCGAGCAGGCCCTGCAGCCAGCGGCCGACGACATGCTGGTGGCCGGCCAGACCCGGCTGATGGGCGTGCAGGACCTGTCCGACCTGGAGCGCCTGCGCGAGCTGTTCGAGCTGTTCTCCAGCAAGCGCGAGATCCTGCAGCTGCTGGAGCGGACCATCCAGGCCCCGGGCGTGCGCATCTTCATCGGCGAGGAGACCGGAATGATGCCGCTGCAGGGCGTTTCGCTGGTCACGGCCCCCTATACCGCCAACGGCCAGGTGCTGGGCGTGCTGGGCGTGATCGGGCCCAAGCGCATGGCCTACGACCGCATGATCCCGCTGGTCCAGGCCACCGCTGATGTGCTGGGCGCGGCCTTTTCGCCGGCCGGTCGCACGCCGGGGACATCCGACGCTTGAAACGCAGCATCCCGCCCACACTAGGGTGGGTGGAGGCGGAGATTGACCGCCAGGGACCCAGACATGAACCACGAACATCCAGATATCGAATCCCAGCAGACCGCCGCCGATGCGGCCGCCACCGCCGGCGTCAACGACGAACTGGAGCGCCTGCGCGCCGAAGTTGAACAGGTCAGGGCCGATGCGCTGCGTGAGCGCGCCGACCTGGAGAACCAGCGCAAGCGCGTCGCCCGTGACATCGAGCAGGCCCGCAAGTTCGCCAACGAGAAGCTGCTGGGCGAGCTGCTGCCGGTATTCGACAGCCTGGATGCCGGCCTCAAGGCCGCCGGCGATGATCCGCACCCGCTGCGCGAGGGCCTGGAGCTGACCTACAAGCAGCTGCTGAAGGTCGCCGCCGACAACGGCCTGGTCCTGCTGGACCCGACCGGCCAGCCGTTCAACCCGGAACACCACCAGGCCATCAGCCAGGTTCCGACCCCGGGCGCCGCCCCCGGCACCGTGGTGACCGTGTTCCAGAAGGGCTACCTGCTCAACGAGCGCCTGCTGCGGCCGGCGCTGGTGGTGGTGGCCGCCGACTGACGGCAGCGCCGGGCCTTGCCCGGCAACGTTTTCCAGGCGCTGAACACAGCGTTCGGCAGATGGCTTGAATGTTCCACGAGCCTCCCCCACATCGTATTCATCCACCGGCCGAACGGCCGGACTGACCCCAACAAGCATCCTCAGGAGTCTCCCCCATGGGCAAGATCATTGGTATCGACCTCGGCACCACCAACTCGTGCGTGGCGATCATGGACGGCGGCAAGGCCCGCGTCATCGAGAATTCGGAAGGCGATCGCACCACCCCGTCGATCGTCGCCTACACCAAGGACGGCGAAGTCCTGGTCGGCGCCTCGGCCAAGCGCCAGGCCGTGACCAACCCGAAGAACACCTTCTACGCGGTGAAGCGCCTGATCGGCCGCAAGTTCACCGACGCCGAAGTGCAGAAGGACATCGCGCACGTCCCGTACGGCATCCTGGCCCATGACAATGGCGACGCCTGGGTGTCGACCAGCGACGGCAAGAAGATGGCGCCGCAGGAAATCTCGGCCAAGGTGCTGGAAAAGATGAAGAAGACCGCCGAGGACTTCCTCGGTGAGAAGGTCACCGAAGCGGTCATCACCGTGCCGGCCTACTTCAACGACAGCCAGCGCCAGGCGACCAAGGACGCCGGCCGCATCGCCGGCCTGGACGTCAAGCGCATCATCAACGAGCCGACCGCGGCCGCGCTGGCCTATGGCCTGGACAAGGGCGACAACAAGGATCGCAAGATCGTGGTGTACGACCTGGGCGGCGGTACCTTCGACGTCTCGGTGATCGAGATCGCCAACGTCGACGGTGAGAAGCAGTTCGAAGTGCTGGCCACCAACGGCGACACCTTCCTGGGCGGCGAAGATTTCGACAACCGCGTCATCGAGTACCTGGTTGAAGAATTCAACAAGGACCAGGGCATCGACCTGCGCAAGGACCCGCTGGCCCTGCAGCGCCTGAAGGACGCCGCCGAGCGTGCCAAGATCGAGCTGTCCAGCGCGCAGCAGACCGAAGTGAACCTGCCGTACGTCACCGCCGACGCCTCGGGCCCGAAGCACCTGAACATCAAGCTGACCCGCGCCAAGCTGGAAGCGCTGGTGGAAGACCTGATCAAGAAGTCGATCGAGCCGTGCCGCGTCGCCCTGAACGATGCCGGCCTGCGTTCGAGCGACATCAGCGAAGTGATCCTGGTCGGTGGCCAGACCCGCATGCCGAAGGTGCAGCAGGCGGTGACCGAGTTCTTCGGCAAGGAACCGCGCAAGGACGTCAACCCGGACGAAGCCGTGGCACTGGGTGCGGCGATCCAGGGCGGCGTGCTCGGCGGCGACGTCAAGGACGTGCTGCTGCTGGACGTGACCCCGCTGTCGCTGGGCATCGAGACAATGGGCGGCGTGTTCACCAAGATCATCGAGAAGAACACCACCATCCCGACCAAGGCCTCGCAGGTGTTCTCCACCGCCGAGGACAACCAGTCGGCCGTGACCGTGCACGTGCTGCAGGGTGAGCGCGAACAGGCCCGCTTCAACAAGTCGCTGGCCAAGTTCGACCTGTCCGGCATCGAGCCGGCCCCGCGCGGCCTGCCGCAGGTGGAAGTGTCCTTCGACATCGACGCCAACGGCATCCTGCACGTGTCGGCCAAGGACAAGAAGACCAACAAGGAACAGAAGGTCGAGATCAAGGCCGGTTCGGGCCTGTCCGAGGAAGAGATCGCACGCATGGTCGCCGACGCGGAAGCCAACCGCGAGGAAGACAAGAAGTTCCAGGAGCTGGTGCAGGCCCGCAACCAGGCCGATGCCCTGATCCACGGCACCCGCAGCGCGATCACCGAGCACGGCAGCAAGGTCGGCGGCGAAGTGATCGGCAAGGTCGAGGCGGCCCTGGCCGACCTGGAAACCGCGATGAAGGGTGACGACAAGGCACAGATCGAAGCCAAGTCGAAGGTGCTGGAAGAAGCGGGCCAGTCGCTGTTCGCCGCGGCTTCGGCCGACCAGGGCGGTGCTGCCCCGGGCGCCGATGCCGGCAACGCTGGCAAGGGCAACGACGATGTGGTCGATGCCGAGTTCACCGAAGTCAAGGACGACAAGAAGTCCTGATCCGGACCGACGCGGGACGCTGCCTGGCAGCGTCCCGTTGTCGCATCAGGGTCCTGGCCGCCACCGGCGTGTCGGGGCGCCCGACGCAAGAGCGGACCTGGTTCCGCTCTTCCGCTTTGACGAATCCCGACTTTCCGGAACCAGATTCACGATATGAGCAAGCGCGATTACTACGAAGTGCTGGGCGTTGCCCGCACCGCCACCGACGACGAGCTGAAGAAGGCCTACCGTCGCTGCGCGATGAAGTTCCACCCGGACCGCAACCCGGGTGATGCGGCCGCCGAAGCCTCCTTCAAGGAGTGCAAGGAAGCCTACGAAGTGCTGTCCGACGGCAACAAGCGCCGCATGTACGACAGCCACGGCCACGCTGCGTTCGAGCACGGCATGGGCGGTGGTGGCGGTCCGGGCGGCCCGGGCGGCCCGGACATGAACGATATCTTCGGCGATATCTTCGGCAACATCTTTGGTGGAGCAGGCGGTGGCCCGCGCCAGGCCCGTCGCGGCGCCGACATCGGCTACGTGATGGAGCTGGACCTGGAAGAAGCGGTGCGTGGCGTTGAGCGCCGCATCGAGATTCCGACCCTGGCCGAATGCGGCGACTGCGATGGCAGTGGCTCCGAAGACGGCAAGGTCGAGACCTGCAATGTGTGCCATGGCCGCGGCCAGGTGCGCATCCAGCGCGGCATCTTCGCCATGCAGCAGGCCTGCCACAACTGCGGCGGCCGCGGCCAGATCATCGCCAAGCCCTGCAAGACCTGCCACGGCAACGGCCGTGTCGAGGAAGACAAGGTGCTGTCGGTGAAGGTGCCGGCCGGCGTCGATACCGGCGACCGCATCCGCCTGCAGGGCGAGGGCGAGGCTGGTCCGGCCGGTACCCCGCCGGGTGACCTGTACGTGGAAGTGCGCGTGCGCGAGCATGCCATCTTCCAGCGCGATGGCGACGACCTGCACTGCGAAGTGCCGATCCGCATCTCGCAGGCCGCATTGGGCGACACCGTGCGCGTGGCCACCCTGGGGGGCGAGGCGGAGATCCGCATCCCGGCCGAGACCCAGACCGGCAAGCTGTTCCGTCTGCGCGGCAAGGGCGTGCGTTCGGTGCGCAGCCGCAGCGAGGGCGATCTGTACTGCCGCGTGGTGGTGGAGACCCCGGTCAACCTCACCAACGAACAGCGCAAGCTGCTGGAGCAGTTCGAAGCCACCTTCGTCGGCGAGGAAGCACGCAAGCACTCGCCGAAGTCGGCCACCTTCATGGATGGCGTGAAGGGCTTCTGGGACCGCATGACGTCCTGAGTTTTTCAACGGAAGCGTTGAACGAAAGCGCCGGGCCAAGCCCGGCGTTTTCGTATGCGGTCAGCGGAAAAACGCCGCCGGCGTCTGCCCCAGCTGACGCTTGAACATGCTGGTGAACGCGCTCGGGCTGTCGTAGCCCATCGCCAGTGCGACATCAATGACCTTGTCCCCCACTGCCAGTCGTTCCATCGCGGCCAGCAGCCGCGCCTGTTGCCGCCACTGGCCGAAGGTCATGCCCAGTTCGCTGCCGAAACGCCGCTGGATGGTTTTCACGTCCACCTCCAGCGCCTGCGCCCAGTCCTGCAGCGTGGCGTCATCGCCAGGCTGCTTCTGGATGTGCTGGCAGATCCGCTGCAGGCGCGGGTCGGTCGCGGCGGGCAGATGCAGTGGCAGCACGTCCATGCGATGCAGTTCGTCCAGCAGCAGGCGCACCACGCGGCCATCGCGGCTGTCTTCGACGTGCTCGCCCTTGATCAGCGTGGCGGCCTGCAGCAGCTCACGCAGTAGGGGGGCCACCTGTACCGCGAACGGTTCGGCCGGCAATTGCGGCGCGAACAACGGGTCGATGTACAGGCTGCGCATGTGCACGGCGGCGATGCAGTCCACCGCGTGCACCATGCCGGCCGGCATCCAGATCGCACGGGTCGAGGGCACCACCCAGCGGCCCACTTCCGAGCGCACCACCATCAGCCCCGAGATGGCATAGACCAGCTGGTGGCGCTGGTGCTTGTGGCCTGCGATGTGGCTACCGGCCGGGTACTGGGTGACCCGATAGGTGACCGGGCGATGCTGGGGGACGTCGCGCCAGGGTGCCGCCGGATCGACGTCGCTGGCAATGTCCTTTTTGCGATAGGCCATGACCCGAACGCGGCAGAAGGGAGGGGAGGGCAACCGTAGCATGCGTGGCTCGCCCCCAACCTGACTGCGTCCATGTCCGCCCTGGCTTCTCCCGCAACGACCTCACGCCCGGTGGCTCCCGGTGTGCTGGCTGCCATTTCCACCTCGCATGTCGTCAACGACATGATGCAGTCGCTGATCCTGGCCATCTATCCGGTGATCAAGGGCGGCTTCAATCTCAGCTTCACCCAGATCGGCCTGATCACGCTGACCTACCAGCTCACCGCCTCGATCTTCCAGCCGTTGGTCGGCATGGCCACCGACCGGCGCCCGGCGCCATACTCGCTGCCGATCGGCATGGCCTCGACCCTGTGCGGCATGCTGCTGCTCGGCTTCGCGTCGAGCTACGCCGTGGTGCTGCTGGCCGCCGCGATGGTCGGCATCGGTTCGGCGATCTTCCACCCCGAGGCCTCGCGCATCGCGCGGCTGGCCTCGGGCGGCCGTCATGGCTTCGCGCAGTCGGTGTTCCAGGTCGGCGGCAATTTCGGTACCGCGCTCGGCCCGCTGATCGCCGCTGCGGTGATCGTGCCGTATGGCCAGCACGCCGCCTCGTGGTTCGCCGGTGCCGCCCTGATCGGCATCGCGCTGCTGACCTATGTCGGCCGCTGGTATGCGCTGCACCTGGGCACGCCGCGTCCGGCCAGCACCGCATCGATGGCGCCGCGGCATCCGCCGCGCACCGTGGCCAAGGTGCTGGCGATCCTGCTGGTGCTGATCTTCAGCAAGTACTTCTACATGGCCAGCATCGGCAGCTACTTCACCTTCTACCTGATCCACCACTTCGGCATTCCGGTGGCGCAGGCGCAGCTGCACCTGTTCGCATTCCTGGTGGCCTCTGCCGCCGGTGGTTTCCTCGGCGGCCCGCTGGGTGACCGCATCGGTCGCAAGCCGATCATCTGGACGTCGATCCTGGGTGTGGCGCCGTTCGCGCTGATGTTGCCGCATGCGGATCTGTTCTGGACGACAGTGCTGGCGGTGCTGATCGGCTTCGTGCTGTCCTCGGCGTTCTCGGCGATCGTGGTCTACGCGCAGGAGATGATGCCGCATCGCATCGGCATGGTGTCGGGCCTGTTCTTCGGCTTCGCGTTCGGCATGGGCGGACTGGGCGCGGCCGTGCTCGGCCTGCTGGCGGACAAGACCAGCATCGAGTACGTCTACCAGCTGACCGCGTTCCTGCCGCTGCTGGGCATCGTGGCTGCGTGGCTGCCGCCGTCGCGGCCTGCTGCTCACTGAGGGGTTTGGGTTTGCAGGGCTTGCAGCCCTGCGCCTGCGGTAGTGCCGGCCGCTGGCCGGCAACCTCAACAGCAAGAGCTGGCTTTCCGTGGGTTGGCGGGGTGGGTCCGGTTGAGGGGGACGCCGTGAATACGTCCATGTAGGCTTGGTCGCGGCATCCATGCCGCTCACACCCCCTCAACCGGACCCACCCAGCCTTCGACAGTTTTCCGCGATCTGGCAGAGCGGCGTTTTGCTCTGGTAGGTGTCGACCTTGGTCGACACGGATGAATTCATTCGATGTCTCACAGATGTGTCGACCAAGGTCGACACCTACCAACAGCACACGGAATCTGTCAGAGGTGGGGCGGTGTCGGAGTGCGGGGTGTCCGCGGCATGGATGCCGCGGCCAAGCCCCCATGGGTGAGGGCGCTTTGCTTGCGAAGCACTGCTTCGCAAGCGCCCGAACGCACAGCCGCCAGCGGTTGGGCCGGACCGCGGAGCGGGGTTCACGGCGTCCCCGCACTCTGACACCGCCCCGCCTCCCCACGGAATGCCCGTTTTTGACGTTGACGTTGATTTGGCTTGCAAGCGGATGCAGGGCTGCAAGACCTGCCGAACCCTCCACCGGGCGTAGAATGCTGGCATGAGCGAATCCCTTGACAACCACCTGGTCCACGGCCGCCGCCAGCGGCCCGACGGCCCATCGCCGATCGATGTCATCTCGGTCCAGTCGCAACTTGTCTACGGCCACGCCGGCAACAGCGCCGCCGTTCCGCCGATGCGCGCGCTCGGCGTTCGCGTGGCGGAAATCCCGACCGTGCTGCTCAGCAACGCGCCGTTCTACGACACCACCCGCGGCCGCGTGCTGCCCGTCGACTGGTTCGCCGACCTGCTGCTCGGTACCTACGAACGCGGCCTGCCGCAGCGGGCCAGGATGCTGGTGTCCGGCTACTTCGGCAGTACCGCCAACGGTGCCGCGTTCGCCGACTGGCTGGACGAGATCCTGCCGGACTGCCCACAGCTGCGCTACTGCCTGGACCCGGTGATCGGCGATACCCATACCGGGCCCTATGTCGAGCCTGGCCTGGAAGCGATCTTCGCCGAGCGCCTGCTGCCGCATGCCTGGCTGGTCACGCCGAACGCATTCGAACTGAACCGCCTCACCGGCATGCCGGCGTTGGCGGAGGCCGATGCCATCGCCGCCGCCCGTACGTTGCTCGACCGTGGTCCGCAATGGGTGATCGCGCACAGCGTCGGTGGAAACCCCGGCGAGCTGGTGACCCTGGCGGTCGGTCGCGGGGAAACCTGGCGCTGGACCTCGCCGTTGCTGCCGGTGGATGTGGCCGGCACCGGCGATGTGCTGATGTCACTGGTGGTGTCGTTCCTGCTGCGCGGCGAATCGATGCAGCAGGCGATCTCGCGCGCCATTGCCGGTACCCATGCAGCGCTGGAGGCGACCCTGGACAACGGCTTCGAAGAGTTCGACGTGATCGCCGCGGCGCCTGCCGCACTGGCCGAAGGCACGCGCTTCCGCGCCGAACGCGTGGCATGAGCGATCTGCACGAACGCACGCCGCGCACGGTCGGCATTGTCGGCAGCGCCGGCGCCTACGGGCGCTGGTTGAGCCGCTTCTTCCAGCAGCACATGCAGCTGCAGGTGATCGGCCATGATCCCGCGGACCCGGCGTCGCACGCGCCGGAGCAGCTGTTGGCGCAGGCTGACGTGCTGGTGTTCTCGGCACCGATCCGGCACACGCCTGCGCTGATTGCCCAGTACGTGCAGCAGTCGGCGGGGCGCGAGCAGGACCGCCTGTGGCTGGACGTGACGTCGGTGAAGGAAGCGCCGGTGCAGGCGATGCTGGCCTCGCAGGCTGAAGTGGTCGGCCTGCATCCGATGACCGCGCCGCCCAAGGCACCGACGCTGAAAGGCCGGGTGATGGTGGTGTGCGAAGCGCGGCTGCAGCACTGGCAGCCGTGGGTCGACGCGTTGTGCGCGGCGCTGCAGGCCGAGTGCGTGCGCGCCACCCCGCAGCACCACGACCAGATGATGGCGCTGGTACAGGCGATGGTGCATGCCAGCCACCTGGCCCAGGCTGGCGTGCTGCGCCAGTACCAGCCGCAGCTGGGCGATCTGGCCGCGATGATGCCGTATCGTTCGGCGTCGTTCGAGCTGGATACCGCGATCATTTCGCGCATCCTGTCGTTGAATCCGGCCATCTACGAAGATATCCAGTTCGGCAACCCGTACGTGGCGCCGATGCTGGAGCGGCTGATCGGCCAGTTGCAGTCCCTGCAGGCACAGATCGGGCAGGGCGACGACGGCGCACGCGGCGCATTCCGTGAGCAGCTGTTGTCGGCCAACCGCAGCGCCTTCGGCGAGCAGGCACTGGCTGACGGCAACTACACCTTCGAGCGGGTGGGCTACCTGCTGGCGGACCTGACCGAGCGCAATGCGCTGTCGGTGCATCTACCAGAAGACCGGCCCGGTTCGCTGCGTGAGCTGCTGAATGTGTTCGAGCAGCACCGCATCAGCCTGGCCTCGATCCACTCCTCGCGCACGCCAGGGGGCGAAGTGCATTTCCGTATCGGGTTCGTGGCGGGTAGCGACCCGGCAGCGATCGCAGCGGCTGCGGCCGAGGTGGACGCCAGCGGCATCGGCCGGGTGCTCGGCTGAATTCATCCACAGGCAGTGTGGATGATTTCTGCGCAAACGTGTGGATAACCGCATGCAGGCCTTGGCATGCAAGGCTGTCAAGATGCCTGGCGATAAATTGGCCACGCCTCTTGTTGCGTCGAGACATGCTCGACCGCCCTTGGCAGAAAGCGTGTCGACCAAGGTCGACACCTACCAGAGCGGGGCGATGCGGAATCCCCAGCGCGGGGCGATGCGGAATCCGGTGGCGCCGGGCCATGCCCGGCAAACCTCAGATCGTCAGCCGCAGCTCGCCGCCGCTGGTGGTGAACTCGCGGCCGTTGCGCACCAGCTGGCGGCCATCATCCAGCTCGTAGCGCGGCGTGGCCTCGGAGTGGTGCCCGCTGCCATTCGCCTCGGGCTTGAACTCGATGATGATGTGGCTTTCGCCATTGCTGTCGACGGCCGGAAACTGACGGAACGACATCGTGCACCTCCTTCTACGGACTACGGACGCTGCTGTTCGTCGCCAGCTTGGTCCGGCCGATGTTAGGCGACCGTCATCAATCGATGAACTGCAAGCGTGCCAGTTCAGCGTACAGACCGCCTTCGGCCAGCAACTGTGCGTGCGTGCCCTCGGCCACGATACGGCCCTGGTCCATCACCACGATGCGGTCGGCCTTGAGCACGGTGGCCAGGCGGTGGGCGATCACCAGCGTCGTGCGGCCGGCCATCAACCGCTCCAGCGCCTGCTGCACGCTGTACTCGCTCTGCGCGTCCAGCGCGCTGGTGGCTTCGTCCAGCAGCAGGATCGGTGCATCCTTCAGCAGGGCACGGGCAATTGCCACGCGCTGCTGCTGGCCGCCGGAGAGGCGGGCGCCGCGCTCACCCAGTTCACTGTCGTAGCCCTGCGGCAATGCACGCAGGAAGCCATCGGCCTCGGCCGCGCGTGCGGCCTGCTCGACCTCGTCGTCGCTGGCCTGCAGACGGCCATAGCGGATGTTCTCGCGCGCACTGGCCGCGAACAACGTCGGCTGCTGCGGTACCAGTGCCAGCTGCGCGCGCAGTTCGGCAGGGTCGGCCTGGCGCACGTCGACGCCATCCACGCAGATGCGGCCGCTGGCCGGATCGTGGAAACGTAGCAGCATCGACAGCACCGTGCTCTTGCCGGCGCCGGACGGGCCGACCAGGGCGACGGTCTCGCCGGGCCGCACGTGCAGGGTGAAATGATCCAGCGCGGCCTGGTCCGGCCGCTGCGGGTAATGGAACACCACATCGTCGAACTGGATTTCGCCACGCAGCGGCTGCGGCAGCGCGTGCGGCTGTGCCGGCGCGCGGATCTCGATGTCTTCCTGCAGCAGCTCACCGATGCGGCCCATGCCACCGGCCGCACGCTGCAGTTCGTTCCAGACTTCGGCCAGCGCGCCGACCGAGCCGCCGCCGATCAGCGCATACAGCACGAACTGGCCGAGGGTGCCGGCGCTCAGGCGCCCGTCGATCACGTCGTGTGCACCCAGCCAGAGCACTCCCACGATGGCGCCGAACACCAGCAGGATGGCGCTGGCGGTGACCAGCGACTGCGCGCCGATGCGGCGGCGTGCGGCCTTGATCGCGTCGCCAAGCGCATGGTCGAAGCGGCCGCGTTCGTACGGCTCACGGGCATGGGCCTGCACTGTACGCACCGCACCGAGGGTCTCGCTGGCCAGGCTGTTGGCATCTGCGATGCGGTCCTGGCTGTTGCGCGCGACGGTGCGCAGCTTGCGCGCACCGATGATGATCGGCAGCACCGCCAGCGGGATGCCGAGCAGCGACCACGCTGCCAGCCTCGGGCTGGTGACGAACAGCATCGCCAGGCTGCCGACCACGGTCACGCTGCTGCGCAGAGCGACCGACATCGTTGAACCGACCACGCTGCGCAGCAGCTCGGTGTCGGCGGTCAGGCGCGAGACCAGCTCACCGCTGCGGCTGCGGTCGTGGAAGCCCGCGCCCAGCTGGATCAGATGCGCGTACAACTGGCTGCGCAGGTCGGCGACGACCTTTTCGCCCAGCAGCGACACGAAGTAGAAGCGCGCGGCGGTGCCCAGCGCCATCACCACCGCCACCAGCATCAGCAGGGCGAAGGCACGGTTGATCTGGCCGCCGCTGCTGAAGCCGTGGTCGATCATCTGCTTCACGGCCGGTGGCAGGCTCAGCGTGGCGGCCGAAGAGACAGCCAGGGCCAGCAGCCAGGCGGTGAACAGGCCGCTGTGGCGGCGCACGAACGGCCATAGCGTGCGCAGGCTGCCAAGGCGGCGCAGCGGCGGGGTCGAAGCGGGGGCGTCGTCCTTGTCAGTCATCCTGGTCGTCGTCTTCTATGCGGATACGGTCACGGGTGGCGTCGCGCAGGCGGATTTTCAATGCGTCGACCTGATCGGCAGGCAATTCGATCCGCAGGCACACGCCATTGGCATCGAACTGTTCATCACGCTTCCCGGCACCAAAG
The DNA here is from genome assembly GCF_029837545.1 of Stenotrophomonas sp. GD04024. Classification (NCBI taxonomy): domain Bacteria; kingdom Pseudomonadati; phylum Pseudomonadota; class Gammaproteobacteria; order Lysobacterales; family Lysobacteraceae; genus Stenotrophomonas; species Stenotrophomonas sp. GD04024. Next base: position 49,238 of record NZ_JAOEDV010000003.1, read on the forward strand.
GCGGGCAGGGTGGCATGCAGGCTGCCCAGGTCCTCGAAGCCGGCCAGCAGCTGCAGGCGGGCCATGGTGACCAATGGCAGGCGTGGCGCGGTACGCAGGCACTCGGCGGCGGCACCGCCGTAGGCGCGGACCAGGCCGCCGGCACCGAGCTTGATGCCGCCGAACCAGCGCGTCACCACCACCATCACCCGGTCGAAACCCTGGCCATCGATGGCGGCCAGGATCGGCCGCCCGGCGGTGCCTGCGGGCTCGCCATCGTCGCTGGAGCGGTAGTCCTGCCCATGGCGGTAAGCCCAGCAGTTGTGCGTGGCATCGGCCACTGCAACCTGCTGCAGGAACGCCATCGCCGCCGCGGCGCCATCAATCGGCGTGGCATGGGCAATGAAGCGGCTGTGTTTGACTTCCAGCGTGTGACTGACCGGCTGGGCGAGGGTATCGGGCATCTCCACCATTCTACGGTGTTGCGCCCGGCCTCCGTGGGTCTCAGTCGTCCAGCAACGGGCGAAGGTCGCGCGGCAGGCGCGATTCTGGATACTGCTCGATGTAGCGTTCCAGGCTGGCGCGGGCAAGGTCGCGCTGGCCCGCATCGCGGCGGTCACGGATTTTTTCCAGCCACTGCCGGCGTGGCAGGCGCGCGTCGGCGCCGACTTCTGCCTGCACCGCATCGGCACTCAGGCTGGCATCGCTGCTGCGGCGCATGACGCCCGCCGCGGAACGGCTGGCGGCCTCGCGCTTCATCGAGGTGATCTGTACCCGATCCAGTGCCTGCGCCGGCTCGGCGTTGGCTGCGGCGTTGTCCATGGCCGCTTCGGCCGTGCGTGCCTTGAGCGCCGCTGCCGGAGCGGGCGCGAATGCCGGAGCAGGTGCCGAGTAGGCTGCCGGGGCCGGTGGCGCAGGCGGAGCCGCTGCTGGTGCGGCTGACGGTGTGGCAAAAGGCGTATCGGCGGCGGCCTCTGCCGCCCTTGAGCGCGCGGCGCGTGCCGGTGCGTCCACGGGTGCAGGCTTGGGTGCTGCCGCCACTGCGGGTGCACGCGCGGCGGAAGCCGGTGCGGGCGTGGGGGCGGCCATCGGAGTTGCCATCGGAGCAGCCTCGGGCGTTGCCGGCGGTGCAGCCGGTTCTGCGGCTGCCGCCGTCCGGTCCGCAGCTCCGCCTGCAGCAGGCGGCGCATCGGCTGCGATCTCGGCAGCAGCAGGCGCGGCAGCGACGGCTGCTTCACCTGCCGGGACCGGTGGTGGTTCCGGGCGCAGCTGCCAGGCGATGCCGATGGCGAACACCATCGAGGCGGCGATACCGAACACGGCCGGCCAGCGCGAGCGTGAGCGCCGTGCGCGGGGTGCTTCCGGGGAGGCGGCGGTTGCGGCGGCCGGTGCGTCCACGGCGGCGCGCGCCGCGGCCAGGATGGCGGCGTCGAGCGGGGCCGGCGGCGCCTGTTCGGCGCGACGGCCGAGCAGGCGGGCCAGCTCGCGTTCTTCCGGCGTCAGCGGTTCGTCTCGGTTCATGCGTTCAATCCCGCACGCAGCTTGTCCATCGCATAGCGCAGCCGCGATTTCACTGTTTCCCGGCCTACGCCGGTGATCTGGCCGATCTCCTCCAGGCTCAGTTCCTGATCCAGCCGCAGCTGCAGCACTTCGCGCTGCTCGGGCGGCAGTTGTTCCATCGCCAGCTGGATGCGGCGACGTTGTTCGAATTCGGAAAGTTCGGCTTCCGGGGTCTGCCCATCCTCGATCGCGGCCAGGCGCAGCTCGGCGTCGGCCGGTGCGGAGGGACGATGGCGGGCGGCACGCCAGTGATCGTTCAAGCGGTTATGGGCGATGCGGAACAGCCAGGTGCTGAATGCCGCCTCGGGCTGCCAGCCGGCGCGGGCGCTGATCACCCGCTGCCAGACGTCCTGGAAGATCTCCTCGGCCAGCGCGTTGTCGCGCAGTTGCCGCAGCAGGAACCCGAACAGCCGCTTGCGATGGCGCGCATACAGGCTTTCGAACGCGCGCAGGTCGCCACCGGCCCAGGCCAGCATCAAGGCTTCATCGGTTGGCAATGCGCTGGCTTCCACGGCGTACAGGGTAAGGCTTGCAGGCGATGGCGCATAGCCGGTGGCGAGGGCGGGCAGGGCAGGGTTCATGGCGCGCAAGGGGCTACGGACAGCAGGAAAAACGTACGGGCGCACGATTCGGGGTTTGCGGGCTTCCATTGCCCCCCGGGTGGCGCGCTATGCTCGACGGCTCAGGGGAGGCGACGCACAGACGGCGCCAAGAGATTGTCATTTGTCCACGTATGCTGAACCGGCGGAAGAGCCACCACACGAGGTCGTGCTGAGCACGGCGCTGGTGCGCGCGCTGCATGCGCTGTTGCCGGAATCGGCGGTGGTCCGTGTGGGCTGGGATGACCCGCAGCTGGGCTGTGGCCAGGGCGGATGGCCCTTGCTGGCGGTGACGGGGTGCGCCTCCGGGGAACCCGGCATCGGCGATGGCCAGCACGGCTGGGAGTACGACGGTGCGCGGCTGCTGCTGTCGGTGGCCGGCGCGGCGCCCTCGTCCGCGTGGTGGGGGCTGGCCCGGCAGGCGATGGAACTGGCCCTGCAGCGTGGCCGCCAGGCCGGGCAGATCAAGGCGCTGGAAGAGGCCGAGCGCCTGCAGCAGGCGTTGTTCCAGATCGCCGACCTGGCCGGTGCCGACCTTGAGATGGGCGAGATGCTGCGCCACGTGCACGGCGTGCTGGGCACGCTGATGTACGCGGAGAACTGCTACATCGTCGAGTACGACGATGTGCGGGACCAGATCCGCTTCCTGTACTTCGCCGACCAGGTGGATGATTTCGTTGCCGATCCATCGCAGAGCCACGCCGCCAGCGAGATGCCTCGCAGTCTGACCGTAGCGCTGCTGCGCCATGGCAGGCCGCTCAGTGGCCCGTCGCGCGAACTGCTGGCGCGGGTGATGGAGCAGGAGCACGACCCCCAGCGCGGGCCGGAAAGCCTGGACTGGCTGGGCGTGCCGATGCTGCGCGATGGCCGCGTATGCGGCGCCATCGTGGTGCAGAGCTATGAACAGGCTGCCCGCTATGGTGAGGCCGAGCGGGCCCTGCTGGGGTTCGTGGCCCAGCACGTGCAGACCGCCATGGACCGGCGCCAGGCGCAGGTACGGCTGGAGCAGCAGGTAGAACGGCGCACGCAGGAACTGCGGCGCGCCAACCGCAGCCTGCAGGATGAAGTGACCGAGCGCCGTCGCGCCGAACAGCTGCAGACCGCGCTGTACAACATTGCCGAGATGGCGATGTCGGCCGACAGCCTGGCCCAGTTCTACGGGCAGGTGCATGGCGTGGTCGGGCGCCTGCTCGATGCGCGCAACTTCTACATCGCACTGGTCAACCCGGCGGGCAATGGACTGGATTTCGTCTATTCGGTGGACGAGCACAATGCCAGTCGTGCGCCGCGACCGTTCAGCCGCGGCCTGACCGAGTACGTGGTGCGCAACCGGCGCCCGCTGCTGGCCTCGCGTGCGCAGATCGACGCGCTGCTGGCCACCGGCGAAGTGCGCGAATCCGGCGCCCGCTCGCATTGCTGGCTGGGCGTGCCCCTGCTGCGCGACGATGAAGTGGTGGGCGCGATCGTGGTGCAGAGCTACAGCGAGAGCAGCACGTTCAGCGTGCACGACCAGCGCCTGTTGACCTTCGTCGCGCAGAACATCGGCACCGGCCTGGCCCGCCAGCGAGACCAGCAGCGGCTGCGCTCGGCGCATGCCGAGCTGGAAAAGCGGGTGGAGGAGCGTACCCGCGAACTGGCCGAGGTGAACGAAAAACTGCTCGGCCAGATCGGCGAGCGCCTGCGTGCCGAACAGCGCCTGACCCATCAGGCCATGCATGACGCGTTGACCGGCCTGCCCAACCGGTTGCACCTGCTCGACCGCCTGCAGGATGCGCTGGCGCTGGCCAGGCGCGAGGGCGGCCCGGTGTTCGCCGTGCTGTTCCTCGACCTGGACCGTTTCAAGCTGGTCAACGACAGCATCGGCCATGCGGCCGGCGACCGCATGCTGGTGGAAGTGGCCAAACGCATCGTGTCGATGGCCGGCCCCGAGGATGTGGTGGCGCGGCTGGGCGGCGACGAGTTTGCCGTGTTGCTGCAGTGCCCGCAGGGCTTGGCACAGGCATTGGACTTCGGCCAGCGGTTGCTGCTGGCGCTGCAGGAATCGATGTGGATCGCCGGGCGCGAGCTGTTCCCGTCCGGCAGCCTGGGCATCGCCTTGTGGAACCCGCGCTACCGCACCGGTGAAGAACTGCTGCGCGATGCCGATGCCGCGATGTACCGGGCCAAGGCACAGGGCCACGATCGTTGCTCGATCTTCGATGAGGACATGCGCGAACAGGCAATGCGCAGCCTCGACCTGGAAGCCGATCTGCGCCGCGCGATCAACAACCGCGATTTCGTTCCCTTCTACCAGCCGATCGTGCGCCTGTCCGATGGCGAAGTGGTCGGGCACGAAGCGCTGCTGCGCTGGCAGCACGAGCGCCGTGGCCTGCTGCTGCCGGGTGCGTTCCTGGAACTGGGTGAGGAAAGCGGGCTGATCGAACAGGTCGACTGGCTGATCTACGAGCAGGTCATCGCCGGCCTGGGCAAGGGCGGCCAGGGCTACGTCTCGGTGAACGTGTCGCCGCGCCATTTCCGTTCAGCGGAATTCAGTGATCGCCTGTTCGGCCTGCTCGACACCCGTGGTGCCGATCCGCGCCGGCTGCGCCTGGAGATCACCGAGGTGGCGCTGCTGGACGATGGCCCGCATACGCTGCGCATCCTGCAGGGCCTGCGCGAGCGTGGCATTCAGGTGCAGCTGGACGATTTCGGTACCGGTTTCTCGGCGCTGTCCTACCTGCACCGCTTCCCGATCAGCACGTTGAAGATCGACCAGAGTTTCATCGCCGGCCTGCACGGCCCGGAAGTGCAGAGCACGCGCGCGCTGGTTGAAGGCGTGCTGTCGCTGGCGCGCACGCTGGGCATCGAGACCATCGGTGAAGGCATCGAGACCGAGGCGCAGCGGCAGACCCTGCGCGAACTCGGCTGTGATTACGGCCAGGGCTACCTGCTGGGCCGGCCCGCGCCCTGGGTGCACGCGGTGGCCTGAGCCGCCGCGTGCTGTTGCATTAGCGCAGGGCGGCGCGGCGTTTTTCGTCAATCCACTTCGAGGCCTGGGCAGGCTGGTAGTTCTGCATCCAGGTCAGCATCTCTTCGATGTCCGAGCCGTACCACAGGTCCTGGCGCTGGTCCGGATGCAGGAAGCGCTCCTCCACCATGCGATCGATCATGCCGATCAGCGGTGCATAGAAGCCATCCACATCGAGGAACGCGCACGGCTTGTTGCCGATGCCCAGCTGGCGCCAGGTCAGCATCTCGAAGATTTCTTCCATTGTCCCGAAGCCGCCGGGCAGGGCAACGAAGCCATCGGCCAGGTCGAACATGCGCGACTTGCGCTCGTGCATTGAGCCGACGATCTCCAGTTCGGTCAGGCCGCGATGGGCCACTTCCCAGTCGGCCAGCTGGCGCGGGATCACGCCGGTCACTTCACCGCCGGCGGCAAGTACGGCGTTGGCCACGGTTCCCATCAGGCCGACGTTGCCGCCGCCGTACACCAGGCGCAGGCCGTCGCGGGCGATGCGGTCACCCAGGGCAATGGCGCGCTCGGTATAGGCCGGCTTGCTGCCAGCGTTGGAGCCACAGTAGACGCAGATGGACTTCATGGGGGTTCCTGTCTCTTGGTGCGGAAACGAAAACGCCCCGCCGGCGACCGGGTCAGCGGTCGCGGGCGGGGTGTCCATGGAGTATGACGCGTTGGGCGGCGTTACGCTGCGGCGGCCTGCTCGCGGCGCGGGCCTTCGCGCAGGGCGCGGCCGACCATGCCCACCAGCAGGTCCAGCTCTTCGCTGTCCATGCCGAAGTGCGGGGTGAAGCGCAGCGAGTTCTCGCCACCGTGGATCACGTTGATGCCGTGCTGGCGCAGCCATTCCTCGGTGGAATTGGCGCCGTAGCACTTGAACTGCGGGGCCAGCTCGCAGGAGAACAGCAGGCCGGTGCCCTGCACCTTGGTGATCAGCCCGCCCAGTTCGCCCTTCAGCTGCTCCAGCTTGCGCACCGCTTCGGTACCCCGTTCGGCGATGTTGGCACGCACCTGCGGGGTCAGCTGGGCGAGGGTGGCGCAGGCCACATCCAGTGCACGCGGGTTGCTGGTCATGGTGTTGCCATAGATGCCCTTGCGGTACAGCTGCGCGGCATGCTCGGTCACCGCCAGCACCGACAACGGGTACTGTGCAGCGTTGAGGGCCTTGGAGTAGGTCTCCATGTCCGGCGGGTCCAGGCCTTCGAAGCCCGGGTAGTCGACCACCGACAACACGCCATGCGCGCGCAGGCCGGCCTGGATCGAATCGAGCAGCAGCAGGCTGCCGTGTGCACGGGTCAGTTCACGGGCCAGCGCATAGAACGCCGGCGGCACCGAACGGCCCGGGTCGCCTTCGCCCATCACCGGTTCCAGGAACACGGCTTCGACGAACCAGTGGTTGCGCGCAGCATCTTCGAACACCTTGCGCAGGCCAGCCTCATCGTAGGGCGCAACGGTGATCACCGAGTCTTCGCCGCGGTAGCTGGCCAGGTGCTGCATGTAGCTCTTGCGGCTGGAATCGGAGTACAGCGCCGGGCGGTCGGTACGGCCATGGAAGCTGCCCTTGACCACCACGCGCTTGAACGCCGCGCCAGCGTGGCGGGCGCCCGGGTCGGTCTGCAGCTTGGCGTTGACGTCGGCGATGCGGGCCGCCAGGCCGACCGCCTCGGAGCCGGAGTTCAGGCACATGAACCGGGCGAACGGGCAGCCGCCACGGCGATGGCCGATCTCGGCGCGCAGGGCCGTGATGAAACGCTGCTGCGACAGGCTCGGGGTCATGATGTTGGCCATCACCTGCGGGCGGGCCATCGCCTCCAGCACGGCATCCGGGGTGTGCCCGAAGCCGAGCATGCCGTAGCCGCCGGCGTCGTACAGCACCGCACCCTTCAGGGTCACCACCCAAGGACCGCGCGCGGCCAGCGCCACATACGGGGTCACTGCGTCATCGGCGTAGAAATTGACGAAGCCGTCCTGCATCGCGTCGATCTGCGCCTGCTCGTCCTGCGCCAGCAGCGGCCCCAGGTCGGCCTGCACGCGCGCGAATTCCTCGGCGGCGGCCTCCACCGCGGCAACCAGCTGCGGATGGCGGGCGGACAGGGCGGTCAGGGTGGCGTCGTCCAGGCCAGTAGTGAGGCGGGTGCCGGGCTGGTTGCGCAGGGGGGCGAGGCGTTCGATGACGCTCATTGCAGATCTCCTGAAACAATGGGTCGCACGGGTCTTCAAAAGCAAAACGCGCGTCATCACGCGCGCTTGGGGGCAGGCTCGTGCAGCGGACTTCCGGCTCGATGCTAGCACTTGTTTTTTTGCGCGATAACCCCGCAGAAACCTGCTGCATAGCAGCATTTTGCACGACGTTCGCCGCGAAGCGCGCCGGCTCGCAGACGCTGGACGTACAATGCGCGCCATTGTCGACCTGTTGCCGCCCACTGCCTTGAAGAAGTCCGATTTCAACTACGACCTGCCGGCCGAACTGATCGCGCAGGCGCCCCTGGCCGAACGTTCCGCCAGCCGCCTGCTGCTGGTGCCACCCGCCCCGGCAGGCTTCACCGACCTGCAGGTGCGTGACCTGCCGTCACAGCTGCAGCCGGGCGACCTGCTGGTGTTCAACGACACCCGGGTGATTCCGGCCCGCCTGTTCGGGCAGAAGGCCAGCGGTGGCCGCGTGGAGATCCTGATCGAGCGCCTGCTCGGCGGCCAGCAGGCGCGTGCGCAGGTGGGTGCCAGCAAGTCGCCGAAGGCCGGCAGCCGCATCGCGCTGGATGCCGGCGGCGAAGCCGAGGTGCTGGGCCGCGACGGCGAGTTCTACGTGCTGCAGTTCCATGTGCCCGAGTCACTGGAGCAGTGGCTGCTGCACGCCGGCCGCCTGCCGTTGCCGCCGTACATCCAGCGCGAGCCCGGCGTGGACGACCGCGAGCGCTACCAGACCGTGTTCGCGCGTGAAGTGGGCGCGGTGGCCGCGCCGACCGCCGGCCTGCATTTCGACGAACCGCTGCTGGCCGCGCTGAAGGAGAAGGGCGTGGACTTCGGCCACGTCACCCTGCACGTGGGCGCGGGCACCTTCCAGCCGGTGCGTGCCGATGACCTGAAGGACCACGTGATGCACCGCGAGTGGCTGAATGTCGGTGCCGAACTGGTGCAGCAGGTGCGGCGCACGCGCGCGGCTGGCGGCCGGGTGATTGGTGTCGGCACCACGGTGGTGCGTGCGCTGGAAAGCGCGATGCGCGATGGCGAGCTGCTGCCGTTCGCCGGCGAGACCCAGATCTTCATCACCCCGGGCTACCGCATCCGCAGCGTCGACGCGATGGTGACCAATTTCCACCTGCCGGAAAGCACCCTGCTGATGATGATTTCCGCGTTCGCCGGCAAGGACCGCGTGTTCGAGGCTTACCAGCACGCGATCGAGCAGCGCTACCGCTTCTTCAGCTACGGCGACGCGATGCTGCTGTTCCCGCAGGCGGGTTGAGGCGCTGCGCCTGCTACTTGCAGTTCTTGCTGGTGAACGCCCCGGTGCCGGCTGGCTGCACGTCCGCCGCGAGGCGGAAGGCGCTGCCACGTAGCAGGCCTTCGGCCTCCGTCCACGGCGCAGTGCGTTCGCGGAGTGCGATCAGCTCGCGACCCATCTCGATTGCCGCGCGCAGGTTGGTCGCCAGCGGCTTCTTTCCCTCCGGGCCCTTGCGATCGGCCTTGGCGTGGCAGTGGCTGGACTGCCCGCGATAGGTCAACAGGCGTTCGATGGGTAAGCCATCGGCAGTGTAGTCGCGCTGGACATGACTCTGCGAGTAGGAATCCTGCAGCAGATGCAGCAGGGAGCCGAACGCCATGTCGCGTATCAGTGGTTCGTCGTACTCGTGGCCGTACATGAAAAGGTCGGCCCCCGTCCAGTGGCGCTTTTCGGCCTGGAACCAGGGCGCCAGGCCGGCGAACTGACGTACCGGTGCCTCCACGTCCAACTGCTCCAGGCCTCCGCGCAAGGAGAGGCGGTAGCTGTACTCGGCCCAGGCCATCATGTGTTCCAGCGTGGTCGACGCCGCTTCGCCGGGCGCGCTCGCCATGGCGTGCAGGAACTGCATGTCGCCGTAGTGCGAGCGCTGCGCCATCAGTGACGCTTCGCCGTAACCGGCATCGGGATTGCGCTTGGCCTCCAGCATATGAGCCAGCCAGCAGTTCCCGCTCCGGTGCGGCAGCATCACTACCTTCCCCTGGCAGGCGCCAAGGGAGGGCACATCCGGGGGATTGTCGTTCCATTGCAGCCCCATGCTGACATGGCCGCGCTCGGAATGGGCCGCGCAGGATGGTTGGCCGGGGCAGCCGTACGACATCAGCATGATGCGCTCGTGCACGGGCTCGTAGCCGCTATCCAGGATCATCTGCAACGAGACGCCGCGAACGCCAAGCTGGTCCAGCCTGGTGCGCAGATCCTTGGCTTGGGCACGGGTCACCATCTGCAGTTCGAAGGCCGCGCAGGGCGCGCAGGCCAGGGCAGCGGCCAGAATCAGGCAGCCGGCCCGCAGTGCTGGGTGCAGCATCGTTCCCCCCGGTTCGATACGTCGCAGCGGCAGTCTGGACCTTCCGACAGGCGGTCGTCCAGTGCCCGTGACCGCAGGCTAGGATCGCAGCGCGCAGACCCCGGGGAGGGGCCTGTGCCCCACCAAGGAGAACGCTCATGCGGCGGATTGCCGGCCTGTGCCTGATCGTGTGTGGTCTTTCGTCCTGTACCAGCGTGCCCGATATCGCCTACTGGCCCGAGCACGAGGCCGTGCGACTCGACGCACCGGCGCGCAGCGAGCGCATGGTGATCGAGATCGATGATGCAGGGCGGTTCCATTGGCCGGGCCAGTTCGACCGCCTGCAGCACTGGCTGGCGGTCGAGCCGGCCGGGCTGCCCGTGGTGGTATTCATCAACGGCTGGCACCACAACGCATCGCCCACAGACAGCAATTTCACCGATTTTGACCGGTTCCTTGCCAGCGTCGAGGCCAAGGCCGGAACGCCGGTCAGGGGGCTGTACGTGGGCTGGCGGGGCGATTCCATCGACACCCCGCTGGCCTGGGAGCCAAGCGACTTCCTGACCGTATGGGACCGGAAGAACGCGTCCATAACCGTTGGTGAGGGTGGGCTGGCGCAGGTGGTGACGATGCTGCGCGAGCAGCACCCCGAGCGTACGGTCTACATGATCGGCCACAGCTTTGGCGGCTCGGCGCTGTTCCATGCGATCAAGAGCGGGCTGGCGCAGGAGCAGTTGCACGGCTTCGAGTACTTCATGCTCAACCCGGCGGTCGCCGAAGGCGAATTCGATGCGGTCGAGCAGGCGCTGGTCGCAGCGTGGGCGGCATCGCCGGCGTTCAGCGGCGCGGTCTCGATCACGGCAGCAGACGCTTTGCGCCAGCATCGCAAGGTCACGGTGCTGCAGGCGCAGGGCGACAAGGCGGTGGGCTTGGGCTACCGGATCGCCTTCCGCGATACCCCGATCGGCTTTGACCGCCAGCGGCAGACCCACCGTGCCAGGGTCTGCACTACAGGGGATGCCTGTCGACCCTCGCCCGCGGATGCCTGTACCGCGACCCTGGCCGATGGCCGCTTCGTGCTGCACGCGGTCAGCGTACCCGGCCAGGGCTGCGTGCCGATGCAGCAGCGGCCAGTATGGGTGATTGCCGGCGAGGACAGCGTCTCGGCCAACCATAACGACATCCTGAATTCGATCCAGGCCGAGGCCTTGGCCGACCTGCTGGCGCAGCGTTGGCGCCAGCGGGCAGTGCGCTGAACGGCGCAGACAGGTCACGGGTTCGTCGGCGCCCGGTTTTGGGAGACAATGGGCGACTATTTGCCTGAATGACCGCTCCATGTCCCGACTGCAGTTCCAGCTCAAGACCCGCGACGGCCGTGCCCGCCGTGGCCGCCTGACCTTCCCGCGTGGCACGGTGGAAACGCCGGCCTTCATGCCGGTGGGAACCTATGGCTCGGTCAAGGGCATCCTGCCGGACCAGGTGCGCGCACTGGGCGCCGAGATCATCCTCGGCAACACCTTCCACCTGTACCTGCGCCCGGGCCTGGACATCATCGCCGACCACGGCGGCCTGCACGGTTTCTGCCGCTGGGATGGCCCGATCCTGACCGATTCGGGTGGTTTCCAGGTGTTCTCGCTGGCCCACCGCCGCAAGATCACCGAGCAGGGTGTCACTTTCGCCTCGCCGACCGACGGTGCCCGGGTATTCCTGGGCCCGGAAGAGAGCATGAAGATCCAGAAGGTGCTCGATTCGGACGTGGTGATGATCTTCGACGAGTGCACCCCGTACCCGGCCACCGAAGATGTGGCCCGTCGCTCGATGGAGCTGAGCCTGCGCTGGGCCCAGCGCAGCCGCAACGCGCATGACGAGCTGGGCAACGACGCGGCCCTGTTCGGCATCGTCCAGGGCGGCGTGCACACCGACCTGCGCAGCCGCTCGGCCGAGGCCCTGCAGGCGATCGGCTTCGACGGCTACGCCATCGGCGGCCTGGCCGTGGGCGAACCGGAGCACGAGCGTAATGCCATGCTGGATCACCTGGACCCGGAACTGCCGGGCGACCGCCCGCGCTACCTGATGGGCGTGGGCCGGCCGGAGGATCTGGTCGAGGGCGTTGCACGCGGCGTGGACATGTTCGATTGCGTGATGCCGACCCGCAACGCCCGCAACGGCCACTATTTCACCTCGTTCGGCACCGTCCGCATCCGCAACTCCCAGTACGCGCGCGACATGGACCCGATCGAGCCGGGCTGCGGCTGCGTGGCCTGCAGCGGCGGCTACACCCGCTCCTACCTGCGCCACCTGGACCGCTGCAACGAGATGCTGGCGCCGATGCTGGGCACCCTGCACAACCTGTTCTATTACGAAAAGCTGATGGCCGACATCCGTGCGGCGATCGAGGCGGGAACCTTCCTGGCCTTCCGTGAGTCCTTCTACGCGGCACGGGGGGCGGTCGCGCCGCCCCTGTAACCGGACACCCCCTGCCAAACGGCCCAAGGACGAACGCCCGGGGCCGTGGCATACTTCAAGGCTGACCCAGATCCGCGGTCGCGACCGTGGCACCTGATGGTGCCGGGGCGCCGCCCAACCAAAGGACCAACGATGAACCTGCTTGCTTTCCTGATTCCCGCCGCCCACGCCCAGGCCGCCGGCGGCCAACCGCAGGGCATGGGCCTGACCACGCTGCTGTTCCCGATCATCCTGATCGCCATCATGTACTTCCTGATGATCCGCCCGCAGATGAAGCGGCAGAAGGAGCACAAGGCCATGCTGGAGAAGATCAAGCGTGGCGACGAAGTGCTGACCAACGGCGGCATCGCCGGCATCGTCACCGACATCGGCGACAACTTCATCACCATCGAAGTGGCTGACAACGTGCGCATCCGCGTGCAGAAGGGCGCTGTCGGCAACGTGCTGCCGGCCGGTACCCTGAAGTCGGCCCAGTAAGCCACTCCCTTTCCGAAGCACAACCGCGGCGCCGGGGATGGCGCCGCGCGGGACCCAAGCAATGCTCGAATTTCCACGCTGGAAGTACGTCGTCATCCTGATCGTACTGGCGCTCAGCGCGCTGTACGCGCTGCCCAACATCTACCAGAAGGACCCGGCCATCCAGATCACCGCCAACCGTGGCGGGCAGGTCGACGATGCGCTGCGCGACCGCGTGCTGGCCGACCTGAACAAGGCCGGTATCACCACCATTGGCGCCGAGAAGGAAGGGGAGAGCCTGATCGTCCGCCTGCCGGACCTGAAGGCGCAGTCCGCTGCCAGCGACGCCCTGCGTGACACCATCGGCGAGCAGTACACCGTGGCGCTGAACCTGGCCTCGACCGTGCCGGACTGGCTGGCCAACCTCGGCGGTCGCCCGATGGTGCTGGGCCTGGACCTGCAGGGCGGTGTGCACTTTGTGCTGCAGGTCGACCAGAAGGCCGCCCTGGACAAGCGCCTGGACGCCTACACCGAAGACGTGCGCAGCACGCTGCGTGACGCTCGCATCGCCTACCAGTCGGTGGAGCGTCGTGCCGACAACAGCATCGTGGCCAACCTGAGCCCGTCGGCCGGTGATGACGCGGCACAGCTCGCCCGTACCGCGCTGGTCAAGGCGCAGCCGACCCTCGGTTACGACGTCAGCGGCAGCCGCATCACGGTGACCATCCCCGAGGCCGAGATCACCCAGATCGCCAACGGTGCCATCGAGCAGAACATCAACACCCTGCGCAACCGCGTGAACCAGCTCGGCGTGGCCGAGCCGATCATCCAGCGCCAGGGTGCCGACCGCGTGGTCGTGCAGCTGCCGGGCGTGCAGGACACCGCCGAAGCCAAGCGCATGATCGGCGCCACCGCCACCCTTGAATACCGTGCGGTGGTTGATGGCAACGCACAGGACGCGATCGCCTCCGGCCGCATCCCGCCGGAAGCGAAGGTCTACCAGCGCCGTGATGGCGGTGGCCCGGTGCTGCTGAACAAGCGCGTGATTGTCACCGGCGACCAGATGGTCGGCGCGCAGGCGGTGACCGATTCGAACAGTGGCTCGCCGGCGGTCAGCGTCACGCTGAACAATGTCGGCGGCCAGCGCATGTTCGACTTCACCAGCGCCAACGTGAACAAGCCGATGGCGGTGGTCTACACCGAGCGCGTGCCGACCGTGACCGTCGTCGACGGCCAGGAAGTGCGTGGCTTCAAGGTCAACGAGGAAGTGATCTCGGTGGCCAACATCAACGGCGTGTTCGGCAAGAACTTCCAGACCACCGGCCTGCAGAAGAAGGAAGCCGAAGACCTGGCCAAGCTGCTGAAGTCCGGCTCGCTGGCGGCGCCGATGGACTTCGTCGAAGAGCGCGTGGTCGGCCCGAGCCTGGGCGCCGAGAACGTCAAGAACGGTATGCGCGCAGTGGTGTTCGCGTTCCTGTTCACCCTGGTGTTCTTCAGCATCTACTACCGCATGTTCGGCGTGATCACCTCGATCGCGATGCTGTTCAACCTGCTGATCGTGGTGGCGGTGATGTCGATGTTCGGCGCGACCATGACCCTGCCGGGCTTCGCCGGCCTGGCGTTGTCGGTCGGCCTGTCGGTGGACGCCAACGTGTTGATCAACGAGCGTATCCGTGAAGAACTGCGTGCCGGCGTGCCGGGCAAGACCGCGATCGTGACCGGTTACGAGCGTGCCTCGGGCACCATCCTCGACGCCAACCTGACCGGCCTGATCGTCGGTGTGGCGTTGTTCGCATTCGGTACCGGTCCGCTGAAGGGCTTCGCGCTGACCATGATCATCGGTATTTTCGCCTCCATGTTCACCGCGATCACCGTGTCGCGTGCGCTGGCGACGCTGATCTACGGCAGCCGCAAGAAGCTCCAGAACGTGGCCATCTGACGGGACGACACGCACATGAAACTGTTTCCGCTGCACATCCTCCCGAACGACACCAAGATCGACTTCATGCGCTGGCGCCATGTCGCCATGGCGGTCACCATCGTGGTGTTCCTGGCCTCGGTCGCCATCATCGGCTTCAAGGGCTTCAACTATGCGCTGGACTTCACCGGCGGCACGCTGATCGAAGCCCGCTTCGACAAGGCGGTGGACGTCGAGCAGGTGCGTACCAAGCTCGAGGAAAGCGGCTTTGACGGCGCGCAGGTGCAGAGTGTCGGTGGCAACACCGACCTGCTGATCCGCTTGGCCCCGCACGGCGAGCATGCCCCGGGTACCGGCGACGCCGCTGCCGAGGACAAGGCCACCGCCGCGGCCGTGGTGAAGGCACTGTCCACCGCCGACAACCAGGCCACCGTGCTGCGCAACGAGTTCGTTGGCCCGCAGATCGGCAAGGACCTGGCGATGAATGGCCTGTACGCCACCATCTTCATGCTGGCCGGCTTCCTGATCTACATCGCGGTGCGCTTCGAATGGAAGTTCGCGGTCACCGCCAGCATCGTGGCGATGTTCGACCTGATCGTGACGGTGGCTTACGTGTCCCTGCTGGGCCGTGAGTTCGACCTGACCGTGCTGGCCGGCCTGCTGTCGGTGATGGGCTTTGCAATCAACGACATCATCGTGGTGTTCGACCGCGTCCGCGAGAACTTCCGCAGCCTGCGCGTGGACTCGATGGAAGTGCTGAACCGTTCGATCAACCAGACGCTGTCGCGTACGGTGATCACCGCGGTGATGTTCTTCCTGTCGGCACTTGCCCTGTACATGTACGGCGGCAGCTCGATGGAAGGCCTGGCCGAGACGCACATGATCGGTGCGGTGATCGTGGTGCTGTCCTCGATCCTGGTGGCGGTGCCGATGCTGACGATCGGCTTCCTGCGCGTCAGCAAGCAGGACCTGCTGCCGAAGGCGAAGGACGTCGAGGCCCTGGCCCGTCGCCCGTAATCACCTGTTGCACGCAACACACAGAGAACCCCGCGCAAGCGGGGTTTTTTGTTGGCAGGGCTGGTATGCGTCATCGCATGCGCGCTGTCGCTCCCACGCTTCGCTGCGCGAACCGTGGGCCCCACTTACCAGCTCCCACACCCCCGCCGCTTCGCGGCCGCCCCCTGACTCAGGGGGCTCTGCCCCAGATCGTTTCCTGCGGCTGTTGGTGGGTGCCGACCTTGGTCGACACATCTGTCAGATATCGAATGAATTCACCCGTGTCGACCAAGGTCGACACCTACCAGAGCTGGGTGCCGTTCCGACAGATTGCGGAAGTCTGTCGAAGGCGGGGTGGGTCCGGTTGAGGGGGTGTGAGCGGCATGGATGCCGCGACCAAGCCCCCATGGACGGGTTCACGGCGTCCCCCTCAACCGGACCCGCCGCGCCAACCCCCGGATAGCCGGCCTTTGACGTTGACGTTGATTGCAGCGGGTGCAGGGCTGCAAGCCCTGCGAAAAGAGAACCACCCTACGCCAGCGTCGGTTGTGCAATCTTCCCTCGCGCACTACGATCCTGCGGTTCGCGCGCGCAGGCGCGCACCCGTATTCCTGCTGAGCGCCCCGTGCGCCGCATCTGCCAACCCGAGGTATCCATGGTCATCAAACCGCGCGTCCGCGGCTTCATCTGCGTCACCACCCACCCGACCGGCTGCGAGGCCGCGGTCAAGCAGCAGATCGACTACATCCGTGCGCGCCCGCCGATCCAGAACGGCCCCAAGCGCGTGCTGGTGATCGGCGCGTCCACTGGCTACGGCCTGGCTGCGCGCATCACCGCTGCGTACGGTAGCGGCGCGGCGACCCTGGGCATCTTCTTCGAACGTCCGGGCAGCGAGTCCAAGCCCGGCACCGCCGGCTGGTACAACTCGGCCGCGTTCCACAAGTACGCCGACGAAGCCGGCCTGTACGCCAAGAGCATCAACGGCGATGCCTTCTCCGATGAGGTGAAGGCCAAGGCCATCGAGATGATCAAGGCCGATCTTGGCCAGGTCGACCAGGTGGTCTACAGCCTGGCTGCACCGCGCCGCAAGCACCCGAAGACCGGTGAAATCATCAGCTCCACGCTGAAGCCGATCGGTGAGCCGATCACGCTGCGTGGCCTGGATACCGACAAGGAAGTGCTGACCGAGACCCACCTGCAGCCGGCTACCGCCGAAGAAATCGCCGGCACCGTCGCGGTCATGGGTGGTGAAGACTGGCAGATGTGGATCGATGCACTGGCCGATGCCGGTGTGCTGGCCAACGGCTGCACCACCACCGCCTTCACCTACGTGGGCGAAGAGATCACCCAGGCCATCTACTGGAATGGCTCGATCGGTGCCGCCAAGAAGGACCTGGACACCAAGGTGCTGGGCCTGCGCGAGAAGCTGGCAAAGATCGGTGGCGATGCGCGCGTGTCGGTGCTGAAGGCCGTGGTCACCCAGGCCAGCTCGGCCATTCCGACCATGCCGCTGTACCTGTCGCTGCTGTTCAAGGTGATGAAGGAAAAGGGCACCCATGAAGGCTGCATCGAGCAGCTGGACGTGCTGTACGACATCCTCTACGGCGGCAGGGCTGACGGCGTGGCGGTCGATCGCCTGCGCCACGACCTGGTCGATGCCGATGGCCACACCGTCGCGCTGGTCGATGAGGAAGGCCGCCTGCGTGCCGACTACAAGGAAATGGCCGCGGACGTGCAGCGCAAGGTGGTTGCGCTGTGGCCGCAGGTGACCAACGAGAACCTGTACGAGATCAGCGACCTGGCCGGCTACAAGGCCGACTTCCTGCGCCTGTTCGGTTTCGGCGTGGACGGCGTCGACTACGAAGCCGACGTCAATCCGGACGTCAGGATCGAGAATCTGGTCGACATGACCTGATCAATGAAAAGGCCGGCGAAAGCCGGCCTTTTCGTTGGGTAGTGCCGGCCGCTGGCCGGCAGCCCCGTGGGTCAACCAAACTCGAACCCCATCTCCGGCAAGGCCGGGCCGACGAAGTCGCCCTGCACATAGTCCACGCCGGCACTGAACAGCAGGGTCATCGAATTGGCGTCGCTGACGAACTCGGCGATGGTGCGGATACCGGCTTCCTGCGCACGCGCGGTGATCTGGCTGATGCGGTCGATGTTCTCGCGGGTGGCGGCCAGATCGCTGGTGAAACCGCGGTCCAGCTTGAGGAACTGCGGCTGGAAGTGGGCCAGCAACTGGAACGAATCCAGCCCCGAACCGAACTGCTCCAGGCCGATGCGGCAGCCCAGGGGCGCGACCTCGGCAAGGAACTGCTGCGCGCTGCGCAGATGGGTGAACACCTTCGCTTCCGGTGCGTGCAGCCACAGCCGTTCGCCCGGCACGCCCTGTGCCTGCAGCTCGCGGCGCAGGGTGGCGATCATCTGCGGATCGTCGAACGATTCCGGGGTGACCTTCACCAGCACCTGGGTGGCATGGCCTTCGCGCGCACGTTGGCCCAGCACCGCGATGGCCCGCGAAACCACCCAGCGGTTGATGTCGGCCAGCAGCCCGTGCTCCTCGGCAATGCCCAGGAACGCGGTCGGGCTCAGCAGCTCGCCGTTGTGCTCCAGGCGCAGGTAGGCCTCGTACAGTTCCAGTGGCTCGCCCTGCAGATTCAGCACCGGCTGGTAGTGCAGCTGGAAGCCGTCGCCGGCCAGCGCTTCGCGGATGCGTGCCACCCAGCGCAGCACGCGCTCTTCCTCCACGCGGTCGGCAGCGGCGGGGTCGAAGATGCGGCAGGTATTGCCCAGCTCGGCAGCGGCCTGCGTGCATTCGCTGGCACGTGCCAGCACCTGGCCGATGCTGGCGATCTTCTCGCCCACCTGCACGCCGCCGATGCTGACCGTCACCGTGGCCGAGCGTGCGCCGATGCTGAAGACATGCGCGGCATAGGCTTCGCGGATGCGCTCGGCCAGCGCAACGGTCTGCGCATAGGGCCCAGCCTGCAGCACGGCGAAGTTGTGTTCGCCGAAGCGGGCCAGCTGCGCGTCCTCGCCGACCACCTCGGCCAGCAGGGCGGCGAGCGCGCCGATCAGCGCGTCGGCCGAGGCCAGGCCGATGTCCGGCAGCAGGCGTGCGTAATGGTCCGGTTCGATCAACAGCAGGCCGAACTGGCCTTCGCTGCGACCGGCCTGGGCCACCGCGCTTTCCAGCTGCAGCATGAAGGTCGGGCGGTTGAGCAGGCCGGTGACCTGGTCACGCTGGCGCAGGTCTTCAACTTCGCGTGCCAGCTCCGGATCGAATTCCATGCGGCGGCGGAGCACCACCTGCAGGCAGGATTCGCCCTCGTAGGTCGCCGCCGTGAATTCCATCGTTGCCGGGAACGCGCTGCCATCTTCGTGACGGGCGTCGAGCTGGTACTGCGGCGGCGGCGCTTCGCCACGGCTGAGGCCTTTCAGCAGCTGCTTGAAGCCTTCCACATGCTGCGCGGCGACCATGTCGAGCAGCGAAATGCCTTCGATGTCGTCGAAATGCTCGTAGCCGAACATCTCCAGATAGGCGTCGTTGGCCCGGATGTGCATGCCTTCATGCACATAGGCGATGGGGTCGCGCGAGGAGGCGATCAGCGCGTCGCAGCGGCGCTCGGTTTCGCGCATCTGTGCCTCGATGCGGCGCAGGCCACGGCGGGCCTGCAGGTCCACCCACTGGTCGCGGACCACGGCCAGCAGATGCTCGGGGCGCTGGCGCAGGGCGAGGGCGCGGATGCCATGGCTGCTGGCCTGCACCAGCTCGTCCTCATCGATGCGCTCGGCCAGCAGCACCAGCGGAATATCCTTGCCGCTGGCGGCGATGTGCTGGGCCACCAGCGGCAATGGAATGCCCGGCGACGGCGAGGCCAGCACCAGGTCGATGGCCTGGCTGTCCAGCACCTGGGCCAGCTCGGCCGCATCCTGCGGGCGCCACGGGCGCACCGCGATGCCACTGTTGCGCAGGGCGCTGACGATGGCTTCGGCATTCTCGCCGCTGTCATCGACGATCAGCAGGCGGATGGTGATGTCGTTCGCGTTCTGCATGCACTGCTCCCCAATCTGCAAATCTAGATACACGATGCGCGCCGAACCGTCCATGCGCGCCCCCCTTGCGCGCATCGAACGGCGATGTGGTTCACACCACGCCGCCGGCCGCGTGGCCGCTGGCCCAGGCCCACTGGAAGTTGTACCCGCCCAGCCAGCCGGTCACGTCCAGTACCTCGCCAACGAAGTGCAGGCCGGGCACGCGCTTGGATTCCATCGTCGAGGACGAAACCTCGGCGGTGTCCACGCCGCCCAGGGTGACCTCGGCGGTGCGATAGCCTTCGGTGCCGCTGGCCACCAACGGGAACGCGCCCAGCAGCTGCGCGGCCTGGCGCAGCACCGGCTCGTCCAGCTGGCGCACCGGGCGGTCGGGCAGCCAGTGTTCGCACAGGCGCTGCGCAAGCCGCTTGGGCAGTACCTCGCCCAGCACCGTGCGCAGCTCGGCGGCCGGCCGCTCGCGCTTCATCTGGCGCAGCCACTCGCCGGCATCCTGGCCGGGCAGCAGGTCCAGTTCCAGCGTGTCGCCGGGTTGCCAGAAGGACGAAATCTGCAGGATCGCCGGGCCGCTCACGCCGCGATGGGTCAGCAGCATGAAGTTCTGGAAGCTCTTTCCGTTGCAGCGCGCCTCGATCGGCAGGGCGACACCGCTGAGCTCGGCCAGCCGCTCCTGGTGCTTGCCGCTGAGCGTCAGCGGCACCAGCCCGGCGCGGGTCGGCAGCACCGCGTGGCCGAACTGGCGTGCGATCTCATAGCCGAAACCGGTGGCACCCATGCTGGGAATCGACAGCCCGCCGGTCGCGACCACCAGCGAGGCACAGTGGAACAGGCCGTGGCTGGTGTGTACGCGGAAACCGTCGCTGCCGTGTTCGATGCGCTGCACGCTGCAGTCGGTACGGACCTGCACGCCGGCTGCCTGGCATTCGTCCACCAGCATCTTCACGATCTGCTTGGACGAGACATCGCAGAACAGCTGGCCCAGCTCCTTCTCGTGGTAGGCGATGCCGTGCTTGCTGACCAGCTCGATGAAATGCCAGGGCGTGTAGCGGGCCAGCGCCGACTTGCAGAAGTGCGGGTTGGCCGACAGGAAGTTGGCCGGGGTGGTGCCGGTGTTGGTGAAGTTGCAGCGGCCACCGCCAGACATCAGGATCTTCTTGCCGATCTTGTTGGCATGGTCGATCACCTGCACCTGGCGGCCGCGCTGGCCGGCGGTGATCGCAGTCATCAGCCCGGCCGCGCCGGCGCCGATGACCACTACATCGCAGCGGATCGTGCTCATGCCTTGGCGCGCTTGCGCCAGTTCGGGATGATGTCGAGCTGGATCTGGTCGTTGAGAATCTGCACTTCGCCATCCTGGATCAGCACGCTGAAGCGCATGGCGCGCTGGATCTGCTGGCCCCACTGCTCGACGAAGGCACCGTCGAGGTCGACCACCGACAGGTTGTCGAAACGCGCCAGTCCCTTGCCCTGCTTGGTCCACCAGATCTCGGAGGCGTTGCCACCGTAGTTCACCACCTGCACCTGGCGGCTGCGGTTGCTGGCCTTGCGGATGCGCGATTCGTCCGGATGGCCCAGGTCGATCCACTGCAGGATGTCGCCGGTGTAGTCGTGTTCCCACAGGTCGGGCTCGTCATCGGTGCTCAGGCCGCGGCCGAATTCGAGGCGATCACCGGCGTTGAGGGCGAAGGCGAGCAGGCGCACCATCAGGCGCTCGTCGGTCTCGGACGGGTGCTGGGCCAGGGTCAGGTTGTGGGTCGCGTAGTAGCCGCGATCCATGTCGCTGATCTGTAGTTCGGCCTTGCGGATGGTGGCGGTAAGAGCCATGGGGGATCCGTGGACTAAAGAGGACAATGATAGAGGTTTGCTCCTGGGGTGTCCGTTGCCGGGCTGTCGGCAGGGCGTCAACGTGGCACGCTTGCACGCTCTATCCACCGCAGGAATGGACGCGATGACCCCTCCCAGCCGGTTGCAGCTGCCGCCCGGCCACTGGCCCAGCCTGCTTGATGGCCTGTGCGCGCGATTCCCGCGCATCGACCGCGCGCAATGGCAGGACCGCTTCGCCCGTGGTCGCGTGCAGGACGCGCAGGGCAGGGCGCTGGCGCCGGACCTGCCCTGGCAGGTGGGGCTGGAGATCCAGTACTTCCGCGAGGTGGCCGACGAGGCGGTGATTCCGTTCGCCGAGACCATCGTCCATCTGGATGCGCACCTGCTGGTGGCCGACAAGCCGCACTTCCTGCCGGTGACGCCGGCCGGCCGGCACGTGCGCGAAACCCTGCTGGCGCGTTTGATCGTCCGCACCGGCAACCCCGAGCTGGTGCCGCTGCATCGGCTGGATCGGCTGACGGCCGGGCTGGTGATGTTCTCCACGCAGCCGGCCTCACGCGATGCCTACCAGCGGCTGTTCCGCGAACGGCGCATCGAGAAGATCTATGAGGCACTGGCACCGGCCCTGCCGGGCGTGGCGTTCCCACTGCAGCGGCATAGCCGGCTGGTGCCGGGCGAGCCGTTCTTCCGCATGGCCGAAGCGCCGGGCGAGCCCAATGCGCGGAGCTGGATCGAACTGATCGAGGCGGAGGGACCGATCTGGCACTACCGGCTGCGGCCAGCGACCGGCCGCAAGCACCAGCTGCGCGTGCACATGGCCGCGCTGGGCGCGCCGATCGAGGGCGATGACCTGTATCCGCAACTGAGGTCGCGCCCGCAGGGGGCGGCCGAGCCGCCCCTGCAGCTGCTGGCACAGGGGCTGGCCTTCGATGATCCGCTCAGCGGG
This sequence comes from Stenotrophomonas sp. GD04024, assembly GCF_029837545.1. NCBI lineage: Bacteria > Pseudomonadati > Pseudomonadota > Gammaproteobacteria > Lysobacterales > Lysobacteraceae > Stenotrophomonas > Stenotrophomonas sp. GD04024. The sequence goes on from NZ_JAOEDV010000003.1 coordinate 71,535, forward strand.
GAACGGCGGCAGTTCAGCAGCCAGCGCCGCCTGTGCCTGCCGGATCAGGCGGGGTAGCGCCGTTCAGCGGCCGGGACGCCGGGCCAGCCAACGGTCCAGTTCGGCGGCGAACAGCTGCCGGTCGCGTGGGCCGAGGGGCGGCGGGCCCCCGGTCTGGACCCCGGCGCCGCGCAGCTCTTCCATGAAATTGCGCATCGACAGGCGCTCGGCCATGTTGTTCGGGGTGTACAGCTGGCCGCGCGGGTTCAGTGCGACGGCCTTCTTCTCCAGCACCAGCGCGGCCAGCGGGATGTCCTGGGTGACCACCAGGTCGCCAGCGGCAACCCGCTCGACGATGGCACTGTCGGCCACGTCCAGGCCCTGCGGCACCTGGATCGAGCGCAACCAGCGCGAGGGCGGGGTGCGGACCCACTGGTTGGCGACCAGGGTCAGCTCGATCCCGACCCGTTCAGCGGCCCGGAACAGGATGTCGCGAATGACGCCAGGACAGGCGTCTGCATCCACCCAGATGCGGGGGAGGGCGGGTTCAGCTTGGGTTTCAGCTTCAGTCATTTACCCAGTGTAGGGTAGGAAAAACCTGAATGGGGACTCGGAGTTAGCCACGATCGGCTGCCAGCCCTTGTCACGCCTAGCGGGCGGGCCCTGCCCATGAACGTCCGGGCTATCGCTTTTTGCAGAAAACACGCGTATCGTTGGTCCCACTGTGTTTGCTAGGGTCACCGTGAATCGTGGCCTGGTGCAGTTGATCTCACGATCCGCTCATCGATCCGCTTTACCAACGCCTGCAACTCAGTCTCGGCCCCGATACCCGGTGGCTGCGATTTTTTCAACATGTGTTTCAGGAGTTAGTCAAATGTCTGATCGTCAGACCGGCACCGTCAAGTGGTTCAACGACGCCAAGGGCTTCGGCTTCATCACCCCGGAAAGCGGCCCGGACCTGTTTGTGCACTTCCGTGCCATCCAGGGCACCGGCTTCAAGACCCTGCAGGAAGGCCAGAAGGTTACCTTCATCGCCGTCCAGGGTCAGAAGGGTATGCAGGCTGACCAGGTGCAGGCGGTCTAATCCGTCTGCTACCGTTGGGTAGCCAGAACGCCGGAAGCGAAAGCTTCCGGCGTTTTTTATTGCCCGCCGTTTTGTAGAGTCGAGCTTGCTCGACTGCTTGCAACGACAGTCGAGCAAGCTCGACTCTACAAGCGGCATGCATCCTGCGCGGTACGATGCAGGTCTTCCCAAGGATCATCCTCATGCGCATCGTCCACCATCTGGAAAACTCCCGTTCGCTGCGCGTGCTGTGGATGCTTGAAGAGTTGGGGCTGGACTACGAGCTCCGTCGCTATCCTCGCGATCCGAAAACGCTGCTGGCGCCGCCCGAGCTGCGCAACGTGCATCCGCTCGGCAAGTCGCCGGTACTGCAGGATGGCGAGCTGGTGCTGGCCGAATCCGGTGCGATCCTCGACTACCTTGCCGACCGCTACGACAGCCAGCGCCAGCTGTCGCCGCCAGCGATGCCAGCCGAAGGCGCCGAGCGCATTGCCTACCGCTACTGGCTGCACTACGCCGAAGGCTCGGCGATGCCGCCGTTGCTGCTGACCCTGGTGATGGGGCGCATCCGCAACGCGCCGATGCCGTTCTTCGCGCGCCCGATCGCGCGCAGCATTGCCGACAAGGCCGAGCGGGGCTTCATTGGCCCGCAGCGGCGCCTGCACCTGGACTGGATGGAACGCCGCCTCGCCGAAAGCCCATGGTTTGCGGGTGAGCGGTTCAGCGCGGCCGACATCCAGATGAGCTTCCCGATCCAGGCCGCCGCTGCACGTGGCGGTGGCCTCGACGACAAGCCCGCACTGCGTGGTTTCCTCAAGCGCATCGGCGAGCGCCCGGCCTACCAGCGTGCCGAGGCCCACGGTGGCCACCTGCAGGCGCTCAGCGGTAATTGAGGCGGGCGGCGGTCGCCCCCATCTTCAAGGCCATGGATACCGACAGCCCCCGTTTCGACAACCGCCTGCTGCACAGTCTGCCGGGTGACCCCGAATCCGGCCCGCGCCGCCGTGAAGTGCTGGGCGCGGCCTGGTCACCGGTGATGCCCACGCCGGTGGCAGCGCCCGCTCTGCTGGCGTGGTCGCCGGAGGTGGCCACGCTGCTCGGTTTCGATGCCGCTGACGTCGAGAGCGAAGGCTTCGCCCGCGTGTTCGGCGGCAATGCGCTGTACGCCGGCATGCAGCCGTGGGCGGCGAACTACGGCGGGCATCAGTTCGGCCACTGGGCCGGGCAGCTGGGCGATGGCCGTGCGATCTCACTGGGTGAACTGGTTGCGCCGGATGGGCGCCACTGGGAGCTGCAGTTGAAGGGCGCGGGCCCGACGCCGTATTCGCGCGGTGCTGATGGTCGTGCCGTCCTGCGCTCGTCGATCCGCGAATTCTTGTGCAGCGAGGCGATGCACCATCTCGGCGTGCCGACCACGCGCGCGATGTCGCTGGTCGGTACCGGCGAAGACGTGGTGCGCGACATGTTCTATGACGGCCACCCGCGTGCCGAGCCCGGTGCCATCGTGTGCCGGGTGTCGCCCTCGTTCCTGCGCTTCGGTTCGTTCGAACTGCCGGCTTCGCGCGGTGAAACCGCCTTGCTGCAGCAGCTGGTGGATGCCTGCATCGCCCGCGATTTCCCCGAGCTGGAGGGGCAGGGCGAGGCGCTGTATGGCGACTGGTTCGCGCAGATCGCGGTACGCACCGCCGAGATGATCGCGCACTGGATGCGCGTGGGTTTCGTGCATGGCGTGATGAATACCGACAACCTGTCCGTGCTCGGCCTCACGCTCGATTACGGCCCTTACGGCTGGGTCGAGGACTTCGACCCGGACTGGACGCCGAACACCACCGACGCGCAGGGCCGCCGTTACCGCTTCGGTACGCAGCCACAGGTGGCGTACTGGAACCTGAGCCGGTTGGTGCAGGCGCTGGCTCCGCTGTTTGCCGATGTGGCACCGCTGCAGGCCGGTCTGGCCGCCTACCATTTACGCAACACCAGAGACCAGGGGGATGCTGCTTTACGCCGTTACCCGACACTACCCTGAATCACATGCGCGCAATCTTCCTGAGTTCTCTCCGGGTTGGGGCGACATCGAGATCCACGCGCTGCCAGGGCACAAGCAGGCTGTGCTGAACATTCTGCAGCCGGTCACATCCAGGCCGGAGTGGATGAATGTCATGCAACACATGACGATCGAAGGAAAGCGCCGGCCCGACGGCGGCAAGGCGGAAGGTGACGTGGTGCGCTTCCTCGATTACGGCTACTCGCTGAACAATGATCTGCCCAACGTGTTCGGGACGATGAACAAGCACTCGCGCGACAAGGTCGGCGATGTGGGGAATTCCTATCTCCAGTCCTTCCTTGAGAAGCGCGCAAAGTTGCTCAATGAGTTCCCGAAGGGATACGAGGTGGCTCAGATCATGAACATTGATGATCCAGTACAGCTGGCTGCGTTGGACGGCACCGAAGCTCCGACTTTCGCAATGATGGATCCCCCGGGACTATGGTTGGATCGTGACGATCAGACCATGCTTGCATGATGCCGCCGAGCGGCGATGTATCGCCGCTCCCTGGTACTTCAGACAGCAGGCCCCAAGCCTTAGTCCTGAGTAACGCAGCGGAATCCATGGCTCCTGTTCTGATTGGAATCAATCTCGCTCCCATCCGTATCCTTGTGCCTTGGAGGATTCGGGAGGCGATGATCGCGAGTGAAAGTCATTGAAACCAAGGCGAGTGAGTCGCCGCCGCGATTGCTGTTTCCCCGGATGACCTTCTCTGTGCCGCTCTTTGGGCCGGTGGGATTTCTTGAATCACCGCCGGAGTATTCAGCTTCGTACCAATCCTGGACCCATTCGTAGCCATGGTCGATCATGTCGTATAGACCGGCTGGGTTGGGAGGGAACCTGCCCAAGGCAGTTCCGCTACCGTCCTCATATTGGGAATAACTCGCGACATTGCGACCATCATCAACGGTGCCTGTATCGGTCGGATACACAACCATCTTCCCACCGGAGCGCGCCGCGAACTCCCACTGTGCCTCGGTGGGAAGTGCCAGCTTCCGACCTGATGTTGCTCCGGCCCAGGTGCAGAAGTCCACAGCGTCCTGCCACTTCACTCCCGCCGCGGCCTTGAGGTCAGCACGATATCGCTTTGCGTCAAGCGCTGAGGTGCCTACCCTTGGGCGGCCAGTCGCGTCCGTGAAAGCATCAAAATCTTCAATCGAAACTTTATGCGCCATGATCGAAAAACCGTCCAGCGTGATTCTCCGGAGGACGTCATCATTCATCGCTCCACTGTAGGGCAGCTTGTCCTCGTTGTGCACGGGGCCAAAATCACCCATCAGGAACGAGTCACCCTTGATCGGCACCAGGTCCGACATGATCTTTTGCTGAGTAGCTGTACCGGAGCCACGGTCCACTTGGACAGATGGTCTTTCCTCCTTGGCGCATGCAGTGGTAGTAAGCGGCAGGGTGGCGAGCAGGACGGCTGTCCGAAGTGAAAGCATAGACATGAAGAATTCCTTTGGCCGAGCACTGCATAGTAGCAGCGGACCTGGCGCACTAAGTGAATACCCCGTCGCAACGAGAAGGCTGCGATTGCGCCATCCTCAGGTCCGCCCTGCCCAGTATATGATGCGCTTGCCAAGCTCTCCGGCACTCATTGGGTGATAGATGCGACTTTGTCGCCCCTTCATGGCTCTATGGCTGGAGCAGGTCGACTAGGCAGTGCTCGGGTGAAGCTTGGAGTGCGGTAGTACCTCGCCAACCGCCCTATGCATCCGGCTCGAATCCTCCGCCCTCAGTCCCGATTGACGCAGCGGAACCCGTGGCTCGCATTCTGATTCGCATCAATGTCACTTCCGTGGGCGTTCTTGAGCTTGGGGGGATTCGGAGGCTGGTGATCGCGCGCAAACGTCATGGCAACAAATACAAGTGAATCACCGCCACGACTGTCATTCCCTCGAATTACCTTCTGGGTACCCTTCTTCGGTCCAAGAGGATTTTTTGCATCACCTCCCGTGTAGTTCTCCTCGTACCAATCCTGTACCCATTCATAGCCGTGATCTGTCATGTCGTACAACCCTGCCGGATTGGGAGGGAACTTGCCCAGAGAGGATCCGCTGCCGTCATCGTACTGGGAATAGCTCGCGACATTGCGACCATCTTCGATGGTGCCTGTATCGGTCGCGAACAGAACCATCTTGCCTCCTGACCGTGCCGCGTACTCCCACTGTGCCTCGGTTGGGAGTGTGAGCTTACGACCCGACCCCTTCCCAGCCCACGTGCAGAAGTCCAGGGCATCCTGCCACTTCACTCCGGCAGCGGCCTTGGGATCGGCACGATAAAGCGTCGAGTCAATCTTCGAAGTACCCACCCTCGGGCGGCCAGTAGCGTCCGTGAAAGCATCAAAATCCTCAATCGACACTTTGTGGGCCATGATCGAAAAGCCGTCCAGCGTGATCTTTCGAAGCACGTCATCGTTCATGGCTCCGCTGTAGGGCAGTTTGTCCTCGTTGTGCACGGGGCCAAAATCACCCATGAGGAACGAGCCTCCCTTGATCGGTACCAGGTCAGATACGACCTTTTGTTGCGTAGCTGTACCGGGGCCGCGCTTCGCTTCGGACGGGGAATCTTCCGCCTTGGCACATGCGGATGTAGTGAGTAACAGAATGGCTAATAGAGCTGCAGTCCGGGGCGAGAGTGTGGACATCAGGGACTTCCTTGGCCGAATGATCCATGCTATCGCGCTCGCCCAGCCAGTGCATCCCGATCGAGCGGAGTGCACAATCACGTGGGCCCGTCGGTGGCGACACTGGCCGCCCAGTAGTCGCATGGCATGTCATGCTCGCCAACGCTGCGGGAAAGGGAGATTGGATGTATACCGGATGGATGCGCGATTTTCCCGTGGGACGTCCACTTTCTCCCCAGGAGAGTGCATCGCGTTTCAATGTACATGCCGCTCAATCCGTGGCGCCCGCCGAACACGCCTGCCTGGTACGCTTCAATTCGACCTGCATCGAGCTGATCGATCGCCGCTTCCGTCTGCGGGGAATGGTGTCGACCACGGTAGTCCTGCTTGGCACGCTGGGGCTGTTCCTGCTCGGCTTCTTCCTGCTCTTCACTCTGGTCTTCCCCAACCTGGAGGGGGACATATGGGACTGGGTGATGTACGGCATGGTGGGCGCTTGCGTGGTCGGCGCCCCCGCACTGTTCTGGCATATCACCCTCCGATACGAGTTCTTCACCTACGTCTGGTACCCGACGAGATTCAACCGGCGCAACCGGAAGGTCTACTTCTTCATGGGCGGGAAGGAGGGCGCGGTGTCCGTCCCATGGGATGAGGCCGTCTTCTACATCGGGCAAGGAACCAGCGAGGAGTTCCTGCGTGACCTGCGGTGCAGCATCGTTGAGGATCATCTCGTCAAGCGGACCTTCGCTGTCGGTCACTACTTCGATGACGAGTTGAAAATACGTGGCATCTGGGAGTTTGTCCGCCGCTACATGGAAGAAGGGCCCGCCGAGGTGGTCGACACCATCGACGGTCGGCAGATGAACCTGTCGGTCAAGCCTTCCCTGCGCAACTGCTATCTGTTCGTGGTCGCCAGCCTTGGGCCGGCCATGCTGAGTGCCCGGTTCATGCTTATGCCACTGCTGCTGCCCTTGGTGCTCTGCCGGTGGCTGGTCCTGAAGTCCTGCCGTGTGCCAGTGTGGCCGCAATGGGTGCAGGATGAGTGCGAGGTCGACGCGAATGACCCTCTGAGGCTGGCCGAGCCTGAGGTCATGGCGCAGTCGGAGTGGGATCGTCGTTCAACTCGATCAGGATAATGCCGCAGATGAGTCAGTTCGCCGGCTGGCTTGCCCAGCGCTATCGCAACAACCGCCCCCTCTCCCAATATGAAGAAGGTGCCGATGTGCGCCAGTTCGACTCTTCGGCGTTTACGCCGATCAACAAGGGCATCATCGGATTGGATGCTGACTCCATGGAGTATGTGGATCGGCATTTCTTATACCGCGGATGGGCTCTGATGGGTGGCAGCGTCTTTGTGGTGCTGGGTGCAATCTTCATCATTGCGATGCTGCACGCGGCTATCTCCACCGAGAACAAAGCTCAGTCACTTGATGCCATCTATGCTGCCGTCGGCGTTAGCACCCTGGCTCTCGCGTTTGTCGGATTTGTCTTCTGGATGCTGATACTGCGGGACATCTTCCGCTACCAGTACTACCCCATCCGCTTTGACCGAACCACGCACCAGGTGCATGTCTTCACAGGCGGACGCAACAAGGTGATTTCAGCGGCCTGGTCGGATGTCCGCTTCATCATTGGCAGGGACAAGCCCGCTGGGCCCGGTGACGACTACACCTACGATCTCAGGGGCCTGGTGATGCGCGGCGATCAGGTCGTGCACACCTTTGCGGTAGGCTCGGATTGCGGTTCGAACCCTGCCGTCGTGCTCGCGCACTGGGAAATGATCCGGCGCTTCATGGAGCATGGTCGTTCCGCGCTTCCGTTCCCGCCGTTGCAGCTCTACACCTCAGTGGTGCCGAGCTTCCGCAATGCGTTCATCATTCATGTCTCTTCTGCGGGCGCAGGGCTGATGTGGATTGCACTGCCGCTCACCTTGCCCTGGGCGCTGTTCCGCTTCCTTGCGATGAAGCTGTGCCGCAAGCCGGTCTGGTCGGCGGCCGTGACCCGACGCGGAACATCCGAGCCTTCCGGTACGCCGCCGCTGCGTGCGCCGGCCGTATACGGGCGGGTGGATCATGCGGGTGGCCGGGCGGATCAGATGGAGCGATTCTGGAAGGACTCGATAGCCGCTGCGAAGGCCCGCAACGATGAAGTGCGGCAGCAGCTCCTGCAGGCAACGAGCCGGGTCTGACAGAAACTGCGTTCGGCAACGTGTGCGGGCTGGTAGCGGTCTTCGGGTGCAGCAGAGTCGAGCACGGCTCGACCTACAAAAACGCCTCACATCGCCGGGCAGGCCGGGTCCTTGCCGCTCACCGCTGCGCAGATCCGGCGGCGGCAATCCACGCCCTTCAGCGACGCGGGGCTGGGGCAGGCACGCAGCTGAGCCTGGATGTTCGACTCGGTCGATGCGGACTTCTTGCTGGCCACGCGCTCGAAGGCGGCGCGCTCGTCTTCAGTGCGTTTCCGTTGGTCGGCCTCGATCTGTGCGATCAGGTCGTCCATGCTTTGCGGTTGGGCATTGGCCTTCGTTTTGGCCTTGGCCTTGTCCTCTTCCTTGATGATGCCGAGCAGGGTGCCGAGCAGGTTTTCATCGCCCTTGCTCTTTGCGTCGCTCTGCGTTGCGGCACGCGAAGCGCGTGCGGCAGGCGCAGGACTGCGTGCGGCCGCCCCGCTCGCCGCAGTCGCCGCCGATGGGGCCGCAGCGACCGAAGCGGCATCAGCGGATGCAGGCGCTGTGTCTGCGGCAGGTGCAGGCAGGGCCGGCTCACCGGCGGTGGCCGGCGCATCGACGATCATGGCAGCGCCGTCACGCGGGGCGCCCGCCGGAATGTCCGGGTGCCCGGTGGCATGGGCCGGATCCGGTGTGAGCGAATACTCGCTCGGTTCCGGATAATCACTGCTGCCGGAGAAGCCCCAGGCGGCCAGCCCGGCAATGGCGACGACAACGGCACCGATGCCCAACCATAGCCCCAGGCGCCGATTGCCACCGGCCGACGCGCGCGCAGCACGAGGGGACGCGGTTGCCTGCCGGCCCTCCATGTCTGCCAGAATACGGCCCGAATTCGGGGCCTGGCCCTTCGCCTGCGCTCCCCCTGAGAGCAGACTTGGCCGATTGATTCCGCCATTATTCAAGTGCATCCAGCCCTTGGTTTGACTCGGCATCTGCCGAAGCGAATTTCCGCATTCTTAGTGAAAGGCGGTGGGGCGTCAACCAGATTACGAGTCAAGGAGGACCGGTGTTGCCAATCGTGGTTGCTGCCATTGCCGTTGTCGCACTTGTGGCGGCGGTGTGCTGGGTGTTGCTGTTTCCCGAGACCGTGGAATCGCTGCGCCAGGCACTGTCGCGCCGCTTGGGCGGATTCCGTCGCAAGGCGGGTCGGGTGGGCGATAAAGTCGGTCATGGGGTTACCCGGGTGCGCAGTGGGGTTCGTGAAGAAGCCGGCGCTGCACACAGTGCCCTTCGGCGGCATTGGCCGATTATGGCGATTGCGGCAGCGGCGCTGCTCATTCCTCCAACTGTGATATTGATCACACGTCAGACGGTGGTGCTCGAAGATTTTCGCGGCGATGATCTGGCGGAGTCGAGTTCGATGGTCGCCCAGCTGCTGCGGGGGGAGCGCCTGACCCCGCCGCCGCCGCCGCCACCGGAAGTCTTCACCACCGCCGAGGTGCGCCGCCTGCGGCCTGAAATCGTGACGGCAGACCGCAAGTGGGATCAGATCGATGCCGATCTGCAGCAGCGCGTGCTGGCCATCTATGAGGTGATGCGCCGCCAGTATGGTTACGAGATGGTGCTGATCGAGGGTTACCGCAGTCCGCAGCGGCAGGCCGAGCTGATGGCCGGAGGCAAGGCGACACGTGCAGGCGCCTGGCAGAGCTGCCATCAATATGGGCTGGGCGTGGACAGTGCACCGATCCGGGATGGCAAGCTGCAGTGGGACATGAACGACGAGTGGACCAAGCGTGGTTACTTCCTGTACGGCGAGCTGGCTGAACAGGCAGGCCTGGACTGGGGTGGAAACTGGCGCAGCATCAAGGATTATGTTCACGTGGAAATGACAGCGCGTTGCCGCGCGGCCCGTGCGGCCAAGCGTGAAGAACTGTCACGCCAAGGGTGATAACCGCATGGCGGTGCTGGTATGGTTACCGCGATGATCTGGGTCGCCGGGGAACAGGGGGCGATGGAGCGCCAGGTCACACAGGATCAAGGAGCATGATGGATGGCACGACCGTTTATCGTCGTCGGTGACAAGCTCAGCCACGGAGGCAGCGTGGTGGCAGGCACCGGCCAGACCGATATCAATGGCAAGGCGGTGGCCCGGGTGGGCGACCGTGCAGTCTGCGCCGTGCATGGCGCAACCTCGATTGTCAGTGGTGACGCAACCGTCGTGATCGATGGTCAGCCGGTGGCGCGCGATGGCGACCGCACGGCGTGCGGGGCGACGCTGATGGCGTCACAGGCCACCACTGGCCTGCGCTGAACGACGCGGTCGACGGGAGCAGCGCATGGAGCACGGCAACTGATGGCGGGATGGCTGGGCAAGGCAGCGTCGGTGGTGATGGTCTTCATCGCCACCTGGGGCGCGACGATTCTTTACTGGCGCAACAGCGGCACGGTACCGACCGGCATGCAGATGCTGGCCTATCTGGGGCTGCTGCCGGTGGGGCTGAGTGGTGCCGGCTTCATGCTGCGCAACGCCGCGCGGCGCGGCGCCGATGTGGCGTTGCAGAAAGCCGGTGAGGATCGTTCCGGCCCGGCCCCGGCCGAACGCGAGAGTGTCGCTGGCGCCCCGTCGGGCGTGCCTGCCGTTGCGTTGCTGGCCGGCCACCTGCGCCTGGGCATGGACCTCGATGCGCAGGCCCTGCTGGCGGCTGCGGCGGCGCCACCGCGCCCGGTGCTCGACGGGCGTTTCCGCGACAACTACAACCTGCCGGTGCGGATGAGCGCAGCACCGGATCTGGACGAATTCGAAGTCCTGCAGGTGCGCCAGGACGGTATCGATACCGCCGCGCACGAACGGCGTGCACTGGCGCTGCTGCGGCCGGTGCTGGAACGCCTGCTGGAGGCCGCCTTCACGGCCCTGCCGGAGATCGAAGCCTCCGAAGAGGTGGTGGTGGCCGGCCTGCGCCGCCGCGATGAACAGCGCGTTGAGAATATCCTCACCCTCGAATTGCTGGTGCCGGGCAGCTGGTCCGATGGTTTGCGCCCGTGGGTACAGGAGTGGCTGCAGCGACAGGCGCGTGATGCCGGCCTCGATGCGCGCCGCTTCGACGTGCGCATTGCCGTGCTGGATGGTGCGCGCGATGTGTGGCCGTATGTGCAGCGGGTCATCGATGCGCTGGCGTCGTCGCCGACGCCACGCTGGCACCTGCTGTTGGCGGCCGCGTCCAGCATCGATGCCGGCATCGTCTCGGCCTGGCAGTCGGCCGGGGTGCTGGCGACGGCGCAGCGCACCGATGGCCACGTACCCGGTGAAGGCGCAGCGGGCGTGCTGCTGGCCAGCCAGGCTGCTGCACGCGAAGGCGACGCCCGGCTGTGGCGACCACAGCTGGTCAGTGCCGAGCAGGTCGAGGGGCAGCGCCCGGCAGAACAGCGTCGGCAGCTGGCGGCGCTCGCCACCCAGTGGCATGCATCACTGGCGACCGATGGCGCCCAGGCCCAGTTCGTGCTGCACGACGCTGACCACCGGGGCGACCTGATGGTGGATGCCGCTGCCATCGCTGCCACCCTGGCACCCGATCTCGATTTCAGTCCGCAGAGCCTGGCGCTGACCATCAGCGCCGGCGAACTGGGCCCGGCGCTGCCGCTGGCCCAGCTGGCGCTGGCCCACGCGCAGCTTCAGCGCCAGAGCGAACCTGTGCTGCTGCTCGGTGTCGCCGACAACCAGCAGCGCCTGTTCGGGCTGGTCGATCCTCTTCCTTCCCCGACGCTGACGGCCGAGGCGCCGTCCGCTCCCTGACCCCTGGATCCCTGCATGAGTTTGAGCAATTTCAGCTACTACCTGCGCGACTACCGTCTGTGGATGGTGATCGGCCTGGTCGGTGCCGCTGCGCTGGCCCACTACGGCGAGGCCGAGGCACGGCAGATCGGCATCTGGGTCGCCATCGTGCTGGCCGGCCTGCTGGTGCTGGCGCTGCTGGTCTGGGTCGTCAAGCGGATGCTTGCCCGGCGCGCCGCCAAGCGCGTGGAGGCGATGGTCAAGGACGAGGCGGACAAGGCGGTAGCCAGCGCGCAGCCGGCACAGCGCGCCGATACCGAAGCGCTGCGTACGCGCATGATGGATGCGGTCAAGCAGATCAAGTCCTCGCGGATGGGGGTGCTGAAGGGCAACGCCGCGCTGTACGAACTGCCCTGGTACGTGATCATCGGCAACCCGGCGGCCGGCAAGAGCACCGCGATCCTCAATTCGGGCCTGCAGTTCCCGTTCGAGGACAACCGCGGCAACGTCGTGCAGGGCATCGGCGGTACCCGTAACTGCGACTGGTACTTCACCACCAACGGCATCGTGCTCGACACCGCCGGCCGTTACTCGGTCAGCGTCGAGGACCGGCTGGAGTGGCTGACCTTCCTCGGCCTGCTGAAGAAGAACCGCCCGCGTGCACCGATCAATGGCGTGATCATCGCCGCCAGCCTGGCCGAGCTGTCCGGCAGCAAGCCGGAGTTCGCCATCGAACTGGCCAAGAACCTGCGCCAGCGCGTGCAGGAAATCACCGAGCGCCTGGAAGTATTCGCGCCGGTGTACGTGCTGTTCACCAAGGCCGACCTGATCGCCGGGTTCAGCGAGTTCTTCCGCAACCTCGATCCGGGCGAGCGCGAGCATGTGTGGGGCGCGACGCTGCCGTTCGACGTGCAGCAGCAGGGTGACGCGCTGGCCGCCTTCGACAGCCACTTTGATGAGCTGGCCGAAGGCATCAAGGAAATGAGCCTGACCCACATGGCGATGCAGCGTGGCCGTGAGGTCTCGCCGGGCCTGCTGTCGCTGCCGCTGGAGTTCGTCGGCATCAAGCCGGCGCTGCGCACCTTCATCGCCACCCTGTTCGAAGACAACCCCTACCAGTTCAAGCCGGTGTTCCGCGGCTTCTACTTCTCCAGCGCGCTGCAGGAAGGGCGCTCGGTGCATCACGCCTCCGAGCGCGTCGGCCGCCAGTTCAACCTGGAGCGCGGCTCGAACGTGGACGAGGCGCCGACCGGGCATACCGCGTTCTTCCTGAAGGACCTGTTCCGCAAGGTCATCTTTGCCGACAAGGAACTGGTGCGGCAGTATTCCAGCCCGCACCAGAACCGCCTGCGTTATGGCGTGTTCCTGGGCGCGGTGGGCGTGCTGGCCCTCGCGCTGGGCCTGTGGACGTGGTCGTACACCACCAATGCGCAGCTGGTTGCCAATGCGACCAAGGATCTGGACCAGGCCGTGCGCGTGCAGAAGGACCGCATGGACCTGAAGTCACGTATCGATGCGTTGCTGCTGCTGCAGGATCGCATGGAGCAGCTGGACCGCTATGGCAAGGAAGGGGGCATCACCACCCATCTGGGCCTGTACCAGGGCACGGCCATCCGCGAGAAGCTGCTGCGCGAGTACAACCACGGCATGCAGCAGGTGATGCTGGCGCCGACCGTATCGAACCTGGAGAACTATCTGGGCCAGGTGGTCGCCGAGCGCGACAAGCTGGGGCAGGGCACCAGCAGCGCTGCCGAGAGCGAGGTGCTGTACCAGAACGCGTCGCCGACCAGCACCAACGATGCCTACAACGCGCTCAAGACCTACCTGATGCTGGGCAACCGCAAGTATGTGGAGGGTGCGCACCTGTCGCAGCAGCTGACCCTGTTCTGGCGCACCTGGCTGGAAGCCAACCGCGGGCAGATGAGCCGCGAGGAAATGGTCCGCGCGGCTGAGAAGCTGATGACCTTCTACGTGGCGCAGGCGGGCCAGCCGAGTTGGCCGCAGGTGCAGAACAAGGTCACCCTGGTGTCCGACACGCGCCAGGCACTGGGCCAGGTGATGAAGGGCCAGCCGGCGATGGAGCGCGTGTACGCGCAGATCAAGGCCCGGGCCGGCGCACGCTTCACCACCACCACGGTCGACAGCCTGATCGGCGTCGAGCGCAACGGCCGCATGATCAACGGCAACTACGCCATTTCCGGTGCGTTCTCGCGCAAGGCGTGGGAAGAGTACGTGCAGGATGCGATCAAGGAAGCGGCCAACACGCAGCTGAGCACCACCGACTGGGTGCTGGGGACCACCGAGCAGAGCGATCTGTCGCTGGCCGGCAGCCCGGAGCACGTCTCGCGCGAGCTGGTGAACCTGTACAAGAACGACTATGCCCGCGAGTGGACCCGGTTCCTGCAGGGCCTGAGCGTGGCGGAGTTCAGCACCTTCGACGAGGCGGTGGCACGCATCAACAAGCTGGGCGATGCCAGCAATTCGCCACTGCGCGTGCTGCTGGAGCGCATCAACGAAGAGACCGTGTGGGACAACCCGCAGGCGCTGGCCCGCTCCAGCAAGGCGCGCAAGGGCTTCGTCGCCTGGTTCCAGCGCACCATCCTGCGCAAGGACCCGGCCGCCGCGGCTGCGGCACAGCCGGTCGGCCCCATCGGCAAGGCGTTCGAGGGCATTGCCCGCTTGACCAGCGAGCGCGGTGACCAGCCGGCGGTGATCACGGCCTACTTCGACACGCTGGCCAAGCTGCGCGCGCGTCTGAACGCGATCAAGAGCCAGGGCGAAATCGGGGTCGCTACCCGCAAGCTGATGCAGGACACCTTCAGCAACGAAGGTTCCGAACTGAGCGTGGGCCTGGCGCTGGTCGATGAGCAGGTGCTGACCGGGCTGGACGAAAAGCAGCGTGAAGCGCTGCGTCCGCTGCTGCTGCGCCCGCTGACCCAGACCTTCGGCACGTTGATCGCGCCGACCGAGAATGAAGTCAACAAGACCTGGAAGGCGCAGGTCTATGACCCCTTCAAGGCACGCATCGGCCAGCAGTACCCGTTCAACCTGAACTCCGACGTCGACGCGGCGCCGAGCGACATTGCCGGCATCTTCGGCGCCAGCGGCAGCATCGCGGCCTTCAACAAGGAGGCACTGGGCACGCTGGTGATCCAGCGTGGCCCGCTGCTGGAGACCCGCCGCTGGGCCGGGCAGGGCGTGAACCTGTCGGCCGAACTGGTGGCCAACTACGGCAACTGGGTGAGTGGTTCGGCGGCCGGTGCGTCGCAGGACACCACGATCTTCGAGATCCTGCCGGCACCGGCGGCCGGCGCGCTGGAATACACCATCGAGATCGACGGCCAGGTGCTGCGCTATCGCAACACGCCACCGCAGTGGACGACCATGCAGTACCCGAACGTCGGCCAGGTGCCGGGCGTGAAGATCACCGCGGTGACCGGCGATGGCAGGACGGTGGAAGTGTTCAGTGCGCCAGGTTCGAACGGCGTCAACCGCTTGATGGGGGCGGGCCAGGTCGAGCGCCTGGATGACTCCAGCCGCATCACCTGGACGGGCAACGGTGTGTCGGTGCCGGTGGAGATGCGCATCGTCCGTCGTGCCGGTGAGGCCGCACAGGGCGGAGGTGACTGGCAGCGCGGGCTGCAGTTGCCCGAACGCGTTGCCGGTGGCGAGCCCGCGGCGCAGGCGGCACCCGCTGCTGCGCCGGCAGCGACGCCGGCTCCGGCCGCTGGAGGCGCCCGATGAGCCGGGTGGTCAGCGCGGGCGTGTCCTATTTCGGCAAGGTGCCCTCGCGCGGCGATTTCGTCCGCGCGGCCGACAACCACCAGCTGCTGGGCTGGCTCGACCGCTGGGCCGGCGAGAGCCTGGAACTGCTGAGCCAGAGCCCGGACTGGAAGCAGCGCTACGACGAAGCGCCCGAGATCCACTACGCCTTCCTGGGCTCGCGCAGCAAGATGGTGTTGTGCGGCCACTTCCTGGCCAGCCGCGACGCGTCCGAGCGGCGCTTCCCGCTGCTGTCGGCTTTGCGCCTGGATGCGCCTGAGCCGTTGCCGTTCATCGGCCGCAGTCCGTTGGCGATGTCCAACGCCTGGTCGGGCCTGGCCAGGCTCGCACGCCAGGCCTACCAGGACAGCGACGCAGCACAGGCGCTGGCACAGCTGGCCGATGCCCGTTTCAGCATCAGCACCGACCCGGGTGACTACAACGGCAGCTTCCAGGATTTCCTCGAGAACACCACGGTGGCCGACCTGGAGCAGCGCCTGCGCGAGTCCGGCCACGGCGACGTGGCGCTGCGCCAGGTGCTGCCCGCGCTGGGCCTGCTGCTGCAGCCGGTGCTCAGTGGCGGCGACGTCAACATCGACAAGGCGCTGGTGTTCCCGCTGGTGCGCGATCCGGCCTATCGCCCGCTGGTGGCGGCGTTCTGGCTCGACCTGCTGTCCAGCTTCGTCGCACGCGGCGATTTCGAACTTGCCGTACTGATCCGCAACGACGCTGCGCCAAGCATGATCGTCGGCTTCAACGGCGCTGATCGCCAGGTGCTGCGCGCCGTGCTGGATCCGGCCGAGGCGGGCGACTTCCTGATCCGCATCCAGCATTCGGAGTGGGTGGACGACTACCTGCGCGGCGACTACAACCTCAACCGCTTCGGCAGCTTCCTCGACCGTGACGACCTGGCCCTGGCCACCGCACGCAAGCTGTTCGGCGAGACTTTCCTGGGAACCTGACGATGCGCCTGTGCAAACCTCTCCATCTCATGCTGCCGCTGCTGCTGGTGGCCGCGCCGCTGGCCGCGCAGAACGCGCCGGCAGTGGCCGCCGGCGAGCGTCCGGTGGTCATCGAAGGCGTGGTGCCTGACCAGGCGACCAAGGCCAAGCTGCTCAACAACCTGCGCGCGGTCTATGGCGCCGAGCGGGTGGTCGACCGCATCCAGGTGGAAACCATCGCCACGCCGCCGAACTGGGGCGACTATGTTTCCGGCATGATCAATCCGGGCCTGAAGCGGGTGTCGCCCGGAAAGCTGGAGGTCAATGGCCAGGCGGTGCGCATTACGGGTGAAGTCGGCAATGAAGCCCTGCGCCAGCAGGTCGCCAGTGACCTGAGCCTGGCCAGCAACACCAGTTACACGGTGACCAACGCGCTGAAAGTGGGCTCGCAGCAGAACGTGCTGGACCAGACCCTGGCCAACCGCATCATTGAATTCCAGAGCGGCAGCGCGCGCCTTACGCCGTTCGGCATGAGCATCCTCGACGAGATGGTGGCGAAGATGGCGCAGATGCCGGACAGCCGGTTCCTGATCATCGGCCACACCGACAATGTCGGCCAGCGTGAGTCCAATCTCACGCTCAGCCATGCACGTGCGCTGGCGGTGAAGAACTACATGATGTCCAAGGGCATCCCCGGCAGTCACATGGACGTGCTGGGCAAGGGGCCGGATGAGCCGGTGGCGGACAACACCAGCAACGACGGTCGTGCGCGCAACCGCCGGATCGAGTTCAAGATCCAGTAACTTTGCCCGGGGAGCCGGTCAGGCTCCCCGGCCGTGACGCGCAGCTCAGTCTTCTGGATTGACGTCCAGCATTTCTTCCATCTGTTCCAGCGTGCCGTGGTCCTTGATGACCCGCTTGAGCCAGACGTGCAGCGGCATCTCGCCCCAGCGCGCTGCCTTTTCCGCCAGATAGGCGACCGGGCTGTGCGGCTCGGTACGGCGGAAGAACTCGGCGACCTGGCGAAGCTGCTGCAAGGCTTCCTTGCGCGAACCCGGCGCACCGGCGGGACCGCGCGAGGGCGCAGCCGGCGTCGCCTCGAACGTGGGTGCGTCTTCGGCGAAATGGCTGTCACTGAACGGGTCTTCCACCGCCCCGGTCTCGCCATCAAGCAACACTCCGGCCTCGCGGGCAAAGCGCAGCACGGTGCGCTGCAGATGCTCCAGTTGCTCGCGTACGGCGCTGAAGCTGGGGCCGTCCAGCCCCAGCCGGTTGTCCACCGCCGCCTGCAGTTCGGCCAAGGCCTGGCTGCAGTCGGGCAGGTCATCCGCCAGCTGGCGGTAGAACCCGTGCTGGGTGTCGCGGCGGGCGGCAGTGAGGATGTCCAGGCCGGGCCGGCCGTCATCGTCCTCGCCACTGTTGGCGCGGGCGTGGGCATGCTCGAAATCGGTCAGGCTGAAGCGCCCCTGCGGGGCGACGATGATCGGCACCGCCCGCAGCCACTGCAGCGAATTGGTCAGCAGCCAGCTGAGGTTGCCGATGCGTTCTTCGAAGTCGCCGTCCGGAGCCTGAGGATGGACCTCATCCCAGAAGCGATCGCACAGCCCGGCGGTGACCCGGTAGCCAGCAGCCAGGCCCTGGAAGCCTTCCAGCTGGGTGGCCGCCTCGCTGAGCCAGCCGGCCAGTCGCAGGTCCTTGGTGCGGGTCTGCAGCAGGCTGTCGGCCTCGCGCAGCACACTGCTCCAGTCGGCGTACTTGATGTCGGTCTGCCACGCACCCTGGTCCAGGGTCGGGTCGTCGGCACGACGGTTTTCGATGATCCGATCGAATTCCGCCGAGAACGACAGGTCTTCACCGGTCGGGGCGTTTTCCGAAATCGGGGCCAGCAGGGCTTCCTGATCCAGCATGGCAGGTCTCGTTGGGGACTGCGGACGATTCTAGCCGTTGAATGTGAACGCGATTACGGGATCCGGGCAAGTGCCTGTAGCTGAATACGTTATTCCGTCGGTTATGTGACGCAAAGCGCAGTTCGTCGCGCAATAACGCGCCGTGATTTTGACGAACACGCCGTTCTGGTAGATTCGGGAACTGGAAACCGACGCCATTCCGCATGGATCTGGCGTCTTCACTCTGGAAATGGCATGGATCAGCTGAATTACCTGATGACGCAGGTTGCAGGTCTTGGCGATGCGCAGCGCCTGTATCGTCTGCAGTCGGAAGCATTCACGGGATGCACCGTGGAGCGCTGGCGTGGACGTGACGCGCTGGGCGAACACGCATGGACCGAGGTCGAGGTGCTCTGCACTGATGCTGGCCTCGAACTGGGGTCATTGCCTGCCACCCGCGCAACGTTGATCACGCAGCTCGCCGACGGCGGGCAATGGCAGCGCAGCGGGCTGGTGGCCGACGCCGCGCGGGTCGGGGGCGACGGTGGGCTGGTGCGTTACCGGTTGCACCTGGTGTCGTGGACCTGGTGGCTGCAGCATGCGCGCCACAGCCGCGTGTTCCAGGAGCAAGGCATCCGCGCCATTGTCGATGCGGTGCTTTCCGCACACGCCGACATCGCACGCTGGCGCTGGGCCGAAGGCGTCGACGCCTTCCTGGGTGAGCGTGTGCGCAGCTACTGCGTGCAGTACCGTGAGAGCGATCTGGACTTCCTGCAGCGCTTGCTGGCCGAGGAAGGACTGGGCTGGCGCTTGTATCGGGACGAGGAAGCGCCCTGCGGCAATGGCCTGGAGATCTTTGCCGACAGCGTTGCGCTGCCCGAGGATGCCACCAGCGCCGGGGCCGGCGTGCGCTTCCATCGCAGCGATGCCACTGAAACCAGCGACAGCGTGCAGGCCATCGGCCTGCACCGCAGCCTGGCCAGCACGGCGGTCAGCCTGCAGAGCGATGATTATCGCCAGGTGCGTGCACTGTCGGGCCAGTCGCCGATGGAGGGCGGCGGCAACGGCTCCACCCGCGAGGATTTCGATGCGGTGGGCGCCTATGCCTTCAGCGATGGCGCGGCCGCATCGCGCCAGGCCCGCCTGCAGGCGCAGGCGCGCGAAGCACACAGTCGACGCTGGCAAGGGCACGGCACCGTGCGCGGCCTGCAGTCGGGAAGCTGGCTGCGGTTGCAGCAGGCCCCGGGCGGTACACCGCCGGAGCTGCTGCTGGTCGCGGTCGACCATGCCGGCATCAACAACCTGCCCACCGACCTGCGTCGCAGCCTTGACGACGCACTCGGCGTCGCCCCCGGCGACAGCGCAGACGCCGCACTGTGGCAGCAGGCTGAGGCGATTGGCTATGGCAATCGATTTGAGGCGGTGCCGCGCGCCACCCCGTGGCGACCCCAGCTGCTGGATGGCACCGGGGCCCGCCTGAATCCTCGCCCGACGGTGCCCGGGTACCAGACGGCGGTCGTGGTGGCCGGCCAGGGAAGTGACAGCAAGGACCTGCACGCCGACAGCCACGGCCGCGTGCGCGTGCGCTTCCATTTCCAGCAGGCGCAGGGCGAGGGTGCTCATGACAGTGCCTGGTTGCGCGTGGCGCAGCGCTACGCTGGACCGGGCGTCGGCAGCCAGTTCCTGCCGCGGATCGGCCAGGAAGTGCTGGTCGGCTTCCTGGACGGTGACATCGACCGGCCGCTGGTGCTGGGGGCGCTGTATAACGGGCGCGGCGAGGCCGGCGTGGCGCCGACGCCCGCTGGTGCCAGCAGCGAGGGCGATGTCTCTGCCTACGGCCAGGCCGGTGATGCGCGCCACAGCGCACAGGCCAACCTCAGTGGCGGCCAGGCGCCGGCATGGCACGCAGCAGGCGCGGGCGACCAGGCGCATCGGCAGGGCGGAGCACTCTGGGGTATCCGCTCGCGTGAATGGGACGGCGGTGAAGGCAGCAACCACCTGTTGTTCGACGATTCGAACCAGCAGCTGCGTGCACAGCTGGCCAGCAGCCAGCAGGTTTCGCAGCTGTCGCTGGGTCACCTGCGGCACCAGGCTGACAACTATGTAGGCAGCGTGCGCGGCACCGGCTTCGAGCTGCGCAGCGATGCCTGGGGGGCGGTACGGGCGACGGCGGGCGTGTGGTTCACCGCCTATGGCCATCGATCGACCGCACCTGCAGGCGAGGCGGTGCAGCCCGCCGCGCTGCTGGCCCAGCTGCAGGCCCTGGGCGAGCGCTTTACCCAGGCCGCGCGCACGCATGTAACCAGTCCGTTGGCGATGCAGGAGGGTGCCAAGGCCGCGGCGCGCTCCAGGATGGTGGCCGACAAGTCGCCGGTCCCCGGCTTGCTGGCGAGCGTGCGTACCACCACCGGTGGCGATGATTTCGGCGCAGGAAAGGGCAGTGCGGCCGAGCGCGCGTCCGAGGCGGGCCAGGGCAGGGTGCCGCATTCGGGCGACCCGCTCCTGGGGATGGCGGCTCCGCAGGGCGTTGTGCAGGTGGCGGGCCAAGCCATGCACTGGAGCAGCGGCGAAGGTCTGCTGCTGGCCAGTGGCAGTCACAGTGAAGCGATCACGATGGGGCAGGCGCGGCTTCATGCCGGGCAAGCAATCGGAGTGCTTGCGTCCGTCGTTGAAGGGGCAGCCGCCGCTCCGACGGCACTTGACGTGGTGGCCGGCAGCGAAGCGCTGGACATCCAGGCGCATGCAGACCTGGTCCGCATCCAGTCGCGTGGTGCGCTGCGTGGCGCCAGCGCGCAGGCACCGGTGGAGCTCGCCGCGGCCAACACGATCCACGTCGCGACGTCCGGAGGGGCCAGCCTGACCATCGCTGGCGGCAGCATTACCATCGCTTGCCCCGGCACGATCACCGTGCATGCCGGCAGCAAGTCATTTGTTGGGCCGGCCCAACAGGGCTATCCGCTTCCCCAGTTCCCGCGCAGCAGCTGCAAGAGCTGCATTCTCGACGCGATGCGCCAGGGCACGCCGGGAGTGCTGGTGTGATGAATCGTTATGCGGTGATCGACAGCGCGCAGCGGCCGCATTTCCATGAGCGGCTGGAGCGCCTGGGCGCGCACTATCGCTCGCTGTTCGAGGGCACGGCCGAGGCGAGCCTGCTGGATATCGCTCCCTTGCTGGTGGCCTGGCCGGACACGGCCGTGCACGCCAGGCTGGATGCGGAGATCCGGCAGATGGGCACGCAGCGGCCGGGCGTGACCCTGCTGTGGAGTGCGCTGGAACTGGACGAGCTCGCCAAGCGGCTGCGGACCTTCCATCTGGTCAAGGTGCCCGAGAAGGGTGGTCGCGAAATGCTGTTGCGCTGGTACGACACGCGCATCCTGCCTGCGCTGCTGGAACTGCTGCTGCCCGCGCAGCGTGCCGCGTTGCTGGAGGGCGTGCAGCGCCTGCAGTACTTCGACCGCTATGGCGATCTGCAGGAATGGCCGCTGGCCGAGGTGGACGATGCCGGTCTGCCTGCACTTCCGCCATTGCGCCTGGACCAGCAGCAGTACACGCGCCTGCTGGATGCGTGCGAACCGGATGTGGCCATCGCCCAGCTCCGCCGGGTCATTCCCGATGAGATGAAGCGGGTGCCTTATCGCTCGCTGTACCCGTTCGTCGTCAAGCATATGCAGGACACGATCGCGCACGGCGTGGACCAGGTGGACGATCACGTGCAGTACCTGTTGCTGGCGCTGTACACCTCAGGCGCCTGCCGGGATCATTCCGCCGTGCGGACCCGGTTTTCTCAGGCAGCCAGTGCCTTTGAGGCTCCGTTCCCGGATTGGGCGTCGGCCTTGCCTGACGATATCTGGTTGATGGGCGTTCCATTGTGGGATGCCCCCACGGCCTTGCCGGTAGAGGAACAACCATGCGTTTGATGCGCACTCAATTGCTGGCGGCCTTGGTTCTACTGCTTCTGCTGCCGGTACTGGCCGCGTGCAAGGGGCGGACAGCCTTCACACCGGTGGCTGTGCTGGGCTACAACCATACCGATGCCTACATCGCGCAGTTCCTTGTGAACGGCGGCAGTGGCGGGTCGGCAGATTCCCACTCGGAAGGCGGAACGGTGTGCTGCGCGATGCTGCCTGATCGATGGACACCGGATATGAAGGTGGAGATCGAATGGACGACGGATCTCGAAACGTTCCAGAAGAAGACTGTTGCAGTTCCAAAGTACGACCAGCCCGGAAACCTGGCGGTCCATTTCCTGCGTAACGGACAGGTCAAGGTCTTTGTCACCGGTCTCGTGCTGGGTCATCCCGATTATCCGTTGACCGGCCCTGAAGCGCCCTTGCGCGAAGGCGAGAATCCGGTGTGGGAGCACCTTCGGCGCCCCCTCGAAAGCTGATCAGAGGGCCAGGCGCGAATGATGACGTCAGCAACTGCATCGGGAATGAAGATGCTGGAAACCAGAAGGCAACAGCCATGACGCGCTGCTCGGGTCGCTGCTGCACCCTCAAGGACAAGAAGAAATGATCCCACGATTCGTGCGTACACATCACATTATGCGTGTTCCGCTGCTGTCCGCCTTGGTTGTGCTGCTTCTGCTGCCGGTACTGGCCGCCTGCAAGGGCCAGCCCGCCTCTACACCTGTGGGAGTGCGGGGCTACAACCATACCGACCAGTCCATTGCGCAGTTCCAGGTGAATGGTGGAAGCGGAGGATCGGCTCGACGTCACTCGGCAAGCGGCACGGTCTGCTGCGCTGTTGTTCCTGACCGATGGACTCCGGATCTGAACGTGGAGATCGAGTGGACAACTGATCTGGAAACCTACCAGAAGGCGACGGTATCAATCCCCAGGTACGACGAGGTTGGCAGTCTCGCTGTTCACTTCCTGCGCAATGGCCAGGTCAAGGTGTTCGTGACCAATCTGATACTGGGGCACCCGGACTATCCGTTGACGGGACCCGAGGCGCCGTTGCGTGAGGGGGAAAATCCCGTGTGGGAGCACCTCCGGCGCCCGCCCGCTGGCTGATGGTAAGCGGGGTGGGATCAACAGGGACAAGCAATCCGGCAGGGACGGACATCGGAACAAGGAGGCAAGGACATGAATGAACGCACGGCGACTGGCGCGCAGCCCATGCCCGCCAACGGACAGCGGGCCCTGAGCGGCGCTGAGGCACAGCGGCGGGCGAAGGCGATGGCGTGCCTGCGCGAGAAGGGTTCGCAATGCCAGGGCCAGGTTCATGTGAGCATCTACTTCGATGGCACCGGCAACAACCGTGAGTGGGAAGGGACCTTCGTCACCGGCAAGACACGCGCCACCCGCACCCAGCTTGCACGCAACGGCCACAGCAACGTGGCACGCTTGTACGACGCCAACCTGGCCGAGCCGGAGAACGGCTTCTTCAGCGTCTATGTTCCCGGCGTGGGGACGCCATTTTCCGAGGTCGGCGATACCAACCAGGATGGCGACACGCTGGGAGGAGGGGCTGCACGATACGGTGCCGATCGCATCCATTGGGCGATCCTGCAAGTCATCAACTCGGTGCATCAGTACCTCAAATCCAATGATCTGATCACGCCGGCTGAAGCCAAGATCCTGGTCGGTTCGATGAGCGAGACGCGCCTGCTGGAAGGTATGACGCGCCGCGCCATGCTGACCGGAATCGCGCAACGCCTCGAGCGCGTGGTGAAAAGCCACCAGCGTCGCGTCACCTCTGTGCACGTGTCCGTTTTCGGTTTCTCGCGCGGTGCCGCACAGGCGCGGGCGTTCGTGCATCGGCTGTATGAAACCGCCGAGGCCTGGGGCAGCGGCTGTGGCTACAACATCGCCGGTGTTCCGCTCTACCTAAATTTCATGGGTATCTTCGACACCGTAGCATCGGTGGGCGTTGCTGCCATGAGCCGGGTATCCAAGGGCAAATGGGACTGGGCCGCCGGTGACATGATGAGCATTCACCCCGAAGCCCGGCAATGCGTGCATTTCGCTGCCCTGCATGAGCAGCGCATCAACTTCCCGCTGGATCTGGCGACCAGCGGGAAGGAAGTGCTTTATCCCGGCATGCATTCCGATGTCGGCGGTGGCTACTCGCCCGGCGGCCAGGGCAAGGATTTCGTGTCGGGCGCAGCGAACGGCAAGGCCAAGCTGTCACAGATTCCGTTGATCGACATGCATCACGAAGCCATCAAGGCGGGTGTCATGATGGAGACGATCACCGAACTCAACGAGGACCCGGCCTATGCCACGCATTTCGGCTGCCACCCACAGCTGATCCGCGATTACAACGCCTGGCTGACCGGCCATGGGGTACCTGCAGGCGCGCACACACAGCAGATCACCGGTCATTGTCGGCAGTACGTGGCCTGGAAGGGCAAGCGCCTGCCCAACGGCCCGCAGAGCTTGCTACAGCAGCCGTTCTTCAAGCAGTCCGATGCAGAGGATCAGGTGGATCTGGCCAACGCGCAGCGCGACTTTGCCAATCTGGTCACCGAGCTGGCCCAAGGCAAGAGCGACATGGCGGCTTACCGCCGCCAGCTGGATGAAAGCCAGAAACGCATGGACGCCGGACGCAAGGCCGGACGTCCGGTGTTCGAGCCAACTCCACGAGCGTCCGCTGCGGCCTACACCTACGCAGGCATTCCCGCCGAAACCAGCACCCTGCTGGACCTGGTGCTCAACGCTACGCCGGTGCCTGATGTCAGCACCAACCTGTTCGACAATTACATGCACGATTCGCTGGCTGGCTTCTACATGATGAAGTGGACGGAGCTGAACATTCCGCGCCTCAATACCTACGGCTACCTGCGCTATCGCGAGGTCTTCAGCGTCGCCGGCAGGAGGGCGCAGGAGTGCCGCGATCCCGCCACGCTGCCGCCCGCGAATATCCCCTCCATCGGCGGCGCGTTCCAGCAGCTGGGAACCGCAATGGGCGGCTGACCGGTGAAGATGGCCGGGTTCGTGAGTCGAGCGGCGCTTGCGGCAGCAGGCGTACTGCTTTCGGCGAGTTGCCATGCGCAGCCGCGCGACGTGGGCGGGTGGCGCCGGGTCTCCGACAGTGATTACGCGCGGCACTTCCATTTCTCCATGCTTCCCCATGCTGCACCGGTGGGAAGTCGCTGGGCGATCTACGACGCCAGGGCAGGCAAGGTGGTGTGTTGCCTGTCGGTGCAAGGCGCCGAGGTGAGTGAAAGCGAGCTCCAGGACCGCTTGCACATCCCGGGGCCGTGGGTGACCGATCTGACCAATGGCTGGAATCTGGATGCCGCACCCTATCGTCCGCATGTCCAGCTGCTGAAGGTCCAGGATGCGATGGGCAGCCATACCTTCAAGGAAGAGGGCGACGCAGCGGGTGGCCTGTTGCTGCCGCCAGATGCGCGGGTGGTGGGGCCAGATGCGCTGGAGATTGCCGGGGAGCGCTATACGGTGCAGCGGGATGAAACCTCGCTGGCCGATGGCGACGGTGGCGTACACACCTACACCTTGAAACCGGCCAGGGGCGGTGCAGCCCTGAGGGTCGAGGTGCCTTTCGGAACCTATTAGCGGGCAGGCCTGCTTCGTTGCCTGGCCGGAACCCGCGCCGCCGCGTCCTTGCCCGTCCCCACATGGCAGCCGCTGCATCTTCATGGCATCCTCACGAAACTGATTGGCCTGGTGCCATCGACGGATGAACAACATGCACAACTGGATCGCACCCACGGCCGGCGCGCTGATGGTGGCGCTTTGCCTGGCCGTCCCGGTGGCACAGGCGGCCGAGCCGACCTTCGGTGGCTGGCGCAACCTGGGCTCGCGCGATGGCGCCGAGCCGGCGCTGCGGGAGGTGCCGTTCGCGCTGCTGCCGGCGCCGGCGAGCCGTGACGCCCGTTTCGCGATCTACGACCGCGAGAGCAAGCGGCTGGTGTGTTGCCTGCAGGTGGCCAGCGCCGAACTGGACGATACGGCGCTGCGCAAGGTCTACCAGCTGCCCGAACAGTGGGTGACCGATCTGCGCAACGGCCGCAGTACGGCGCGGCCGTGGCCGACCCGGGTCTACGAGATGCGGCGTACCGATGATCTGGTCGACTACGGCTTCAGTGATGCGCCCGAAGCCTACAGCGATCTGGGTGGGCTGCTCGTTCCGGCCAACGCACGGCTGCTGCCCGATGGCAGCGTGCAGGCCGGGTCGACCTACCGCCTGCAGTTCCGCAGCACGCCGCTGGGCGATGACAGCAGCGCGCTGGACCGCTTCACCCTGCAGCCGGCCCAGGACGCGGGCAAGCCGGTGGTGGTGGAAGTGTCGTACGGCACCTACTGACCCAGGACATTGATCCGGCGGAACGGCGGGACCGCCATGCAAGCGATTCGGCGCGACCCCGCATGCCCCGGGCAGGGCAAAGGAAAGCTTCCATGCCGCCGGCGCGGTGCGTGGCTGGGAGGGCGGCTACACTACGGGCCGCGGCCGTTGGCCGAGCCATTGACGTGAGTGCCGTGCCCCGCCTGTTGCTGCTGTTGTCCCTGTCCGCGCTGGCTGGTTGTGCCAGCGCTCCGCCACCGCCGGCCCACTCCGATGCGTTGTGGCGGTTGATCGAGCGTGACTGCCGCGGGGCAGAAGGCCCGCGTGGCGACTGCCTGCAGGTGGAGGCGGCAGTGGATCGGCGCGATGTGCTGGTCAAGGATGCGCACGGCGACTACCAGTTCCTGCTGATGCCGCTGGACAAGCTGAGTGGCATCGAGAACCGCAGCCTGTACCGGCGCGGCGCACCGAACTACTTCGCTGCCGCCTGGAAGGCCCGCGGCCATACCGAACGTGCCCTGGGCCGGCCGCTGCCGCGCAGCGTGGCCAGCCTGGCGCTGAATTCACCGCATGGGCGCTCGCAGCACCAGCTGCATATCCACATCGACTGCCTGCGTGCAGACGTGCTGCAGGCCCTCGATGCGCAGGCGGCTGCGCTGGGCACCGAGTGGGCGCCACTGCCGGTGCTGCTGCGTGGACATCGCTACCAGGCACGCCTGCTGCCGGGCGCGGAGCTGACCGCCAATCCGCTCAACCTGCTGGCCTATGGCCTGGCAGGCGTGGACGACGTGGGCCAGTGGAGTCTGGTGGTGGCGGGGAGTGACCGGGTGCAGGGTGGCCCGGGCTTCATCCTGCTGGCCACCCGTGTGGACGCGGAAACCGGCAACGAGGCCAGCGGAGAAGAGTTGCAGGACCACGCCTGCTCGGTGCTGACCGGTGCCGGCGATGTGCTGGAACGGGTGCGCTAGTCCGCCACCTGCAGGCCGCTGCGCCACGTCGGCGCGGTCAGTGCCCACAGCTGGCGATCCTGCCAGCCGTCCATGTCCAGGTGATGGTCGCGCAGCAGGCCTTCCAGGTTGAAACCGAAGGCGTGCAGCGCGTTGGCGAACGGCGTGTTGCCGTCCGGGGGCAGCATCACGAACAGGCGATGCAGGCCGACGCCGTCGAACAGGAACGGGCACAGTGCCTGCAGCATGGCGTCGACATGCGGATGCCCGTGCTGCAGCGACAGCAGCTCGACGCAGCGCGCCTCCTGCGATTGCAGGCGGATGTGCAGCTGGTCCAGCACCGTGCCGTGTTCGTCATCGAAGACGCCCAGCATCAGCTGGTCGTTGTCCTGCTCCAGGCGTGAGCGATGCATATGGGCGAGGAAGCGTGCTTCCTCGTCGATGCCGGACGGGGGGTGGCGGCCGCGCTGCCGACGGTCGTCGAACAGGCGCCAGCGCGGCAGATCGGTGCGCTGGAACGGGCGCAGGGTGATCGGCGCCACCTGCAGCTGCAGCAGATGGCGGCGCAGCACCGGGCGTAGCGGGGGGAGGGCGGGGGTCGGATATGGGCTGATCATCCCCGCAACGATGGCGAGGCCCGCAGCGGCAGACCATTCAAATCGTTGCAAAAGCGTGATCGCTGCCGCGGCAGGTCTGATTCGGTTCAGGCATAAGTCCATCAGGGCTGGTCATTTCCGTTGAAACTGCCCATTCAGGACACTTTCGTTACGGGAACGTTATGTGCCGATGGCCGCCGCCCGTGCCACCACCCACTCCTCCAGGAAGCCCATGTCCGCCTCTCACAAGGCGCTGCGCCCGCGTCCGCTGGTGCTTGCGCTGTCGTCCCTGATGCTGGTCTCGTCGCCGGCCTTCGCGCAGGAAAGCGCACCCACCCAGCTACAGGAAGTGAAGGTCACCGGCTCGCGCATTCCCCGCGCCAGCGTCGAGGGGCCGTCGCCGGTGACGGTGATCAGCCGTGAGCAGATCGATGCACAGGGCTACCGCAATGCCTTCGATGCATTGAGTGCCCTGACCGAGAACACCGGCAACGTGCAGGGCGAGGACTTCGGCAATACGTTCACCCCGGCCGCCAACACCATCAATCTGCGGGGGCTGGGCCCAAACCGCACGCTGGTACTGGTCAACGGCCGACGCCAGTCCGACTACCCACTGGCCTACGAAGGTTCGGTGAACGTGGTCAACCTGGCCAACATTCCGAGCGCGCTGATCGAGCGCATCGAGGTGCTGGCTGCCGGTGCATCGGCGGTGTACGGCTCCGATGCCATCGCCGGCGTCGTCAACATCATCCTCAAGGACCACTTCGAGGGCGTGGACGTCAACGTGCGCGCTGGCGGTACCCAGCAGGGCGGTGGCGACAACCAGCGCGTGCAGGTGGTCGGCGGCGGTTCCGGTGAGCGCTGGGACGGCCTGTTCGGCTTCGAGTTCGATGTGCGCAAGGCGATCCACGCGCGCCAGCGCGACTTCATGGATTCGCTGGACGATGACCCGACCGGCAAGGCGCCGCAGGCCACCGCCATCGCCTACCGGCGCAACGCCGCCACCGGCCGCAACATCGACCCGGGTACGAACGGCTGCGACCCGGCGTCGGGCATCTACGGCGGCAGTGTGTTCCGTGCCTTCAACCCGCGCCAGGGCTGGTACTGCGGCAGCAACGAGGCTGCCGCCAGTTACTGGACCGTGCAGACCGAGAAGCGCAACCTCAATGGATATGGCCTGCTGACCTTCCACGTCAACGAGACCACCGACCTGTTCGCCGATCTGGCCGTGGGCAGCGCACGCATCACCAACAACACCCGCGCGCCCACCTGGACGTCGGCCCGCAACTATTTCTACAACCAGACCACCGGCAACCTGGAGAGCTGGTACCGTCGCTTCGCACCGGAAGAGATTGGTGGCCTGCCGCGCAACGCCAACCGCTTCCTGGAAAACTCGTGGTCGTTCAACGTCGGCGCGCGAGGCCGGATCGGCGACAGCGACTGGGACTATGAAGCGGTCTACAGCCGTTCCCGCTACGAGAACCGTACCCGTCGCCCGGTACTGCTGGCCGGCATCAACGAATACCTGCTCGGCCCGAAGCTGGGCGTGCGCGATGGCGTGGAGGTCTATGCACCGGACCCGGCACGCCTGTTCAAGCCGCTGACGCCGAACGAGTACGCGGGGCTGTCCGATTACCAGGAAAGCCGCAATGCGGCGTGGCTGCAGACCTTCAGCGCCAGCATCAACGGCCGCCTGTTCGAGCTGCCCGGCGGTGATGCCGCGCTGGCGGCGGTGGTCGAGGCTGGCAGCCAGGGTTACCGCAACCGCCCTGATCCGCGGCTGGGGAGTGGAGAGTTCTGGAATACCAGCGCCGGCATCGGTGCCGGGGGCGAGCGCGACCGCTATGCGGCGGGTGTTGAACTGCAACTGCCGTTGCTGAAGTCGCTGACCACCACCCTGGCCGGTCGCTACGACCAGTACCGTGCCGGCGGCGAGCACCTCGGCAAGGCCACCTGGAGCTTCGGCGTGGAGTTCCGCCCGATCGAGAGCCTGCTGATCCGTGGTACCGCTGCGACCAGCTTCCGCGCGCCGGACATGAACTACGTGTTCGCCACCGAGACCCGTGGCTACAACCCGGGCATGACCGACTACTGGCGTTGCCGCACCGCAGGCCAGTCGTATGACAACTGCGACTACAACGGCCTGTCGATTGACTACAGCAACCGCGCGAATGCGCAGCTGCAGCCGGAAACCGCCAAATCCTATGGCTTCGGCGTGGTCTGGTCGCCGCTGGCCGGGCTGGATTTCAGCGCTGACTACTACGACATCCGCATCGACAACGAGGTGACCAGCCTCGACACCAGCCGCATCCTGCGCGACGAGGCCGATTGCCGCCTGGGCCGCACGCTGGGCGGAGAGGCGCGTGATATCGGCTCACCGTTGTGCCAGGACGCGCTGTCGCGGGTGATCCGCAACCCCTCCAACGCCACCGTGCAACCGGACCAGGTGACCCGCGTGCTGATCAACCCGATCAACGCGGCGTCCGAATCGGTGCGCGGCCTGGACCTGAAGGGCAACTGGCGTTTCGATGCGGGCCGCTATGGCCGCTTCACCACGCGCCTGGCCTACACCGTGGTGCTGGAGCACACATACCGGCAGTTCTCCGACGACCCGGAGCGCGACATCCGCAATTCGCTGGATGACTACCAGTGGCGCAGCAAGGCCAACGGCAGCATCACCTGGAACCAGGGTGACTGGACCACCACGCTGTATGGCAACCGTTTCGGCTCGCTGCCAAAGAGTGATGGCAGTGGCCGCATGGGTCCGTACATGACCTACAACGCCAGCGTGTTCCGCCAGTTTGGTGACAACCTGTCGGTGGGCGTGATCGTCAACAACCTGCGCGACAGCCGCCCGCCGGCAGACAGGAACGGAGGCGGCTGGCCGTTCTATCCGGTCGGCAACTACGACCCGTATGGCCGCCAGTACTGGTTGCAGCTGGACTACCGGTTCCGCTGATCCCGCTGCAAGCGAAAGGCCCGGCATTGCCGGGCCTTCTGCTTTTGGCTCATTGTGCGGTGCCGCTGCGCCCGCCGTCGGTTCAGGGCAGCGCCTGCTGCAGGTACGACTCGATGACATAGCTGAAAGGCTGCTGCTGGCGGTCGCGCAACAGGGCGCGCACTTCCAGGATCACGCCATGATCGCCTTCGCCGCGCGGCGGCCAGAAGGTCTGGTCGGCCAGGGTCTGGCGCTGGAAGCCGAGCGGGCCGACCACGCGCCCGAAGGGCTCGTCGGTGCTGTCCAGCACGTCGTTCATGGCCGGGCTGAGGTGGCCGGGCAGGTACCAGTTGTCGGCCTCGGACAACACGCGGGTGCCACAGACCAGCTGCACGCGGCGGTAGCGCAGGGCGGTACCGGATTGCGCCGCGCCCAGCGCCTGCAACACGTCGGCCGGTGCCGGCTTGTCCTGGCCGCGCACGCGCACCGCACGCACCCGTGCCTGCTCGGCCAGGCCATGCTCGGCGCACCAGTGCTCCAGGGTGGCGGTAGCGCTCTGCCCGGACAGCACGCGCTGGTGCAGCCGTTCGACCAGCGCAGCCGGCGCGATGCGCTGCTGTCCAGGCGGTGCCTGCAGCGGTGCAGTGGCGGCGGCATCAGTGGCGGACAGGCTGGCGATCGGGGCGGCGGCAAGCAGGGACGCGGCCTGCCAGCGGCGGAGACGATCGTGGCGGTCGGACGGGCCCATGCGGCATCACAGCGGAAACAGGTGCCTATGGTACCCGTTCAGGCGTGTGCACGGCGTGGCAGCGGCCGGCCGTCGTTGCGGCATTCATCGTTCTGATGAATGCATGGCATCCAGATATTTCGTTGGCCGATGGGGGTGCCGGGGGCGCAGGATGGCGCCATGACCTGGCTTTGCGGGAGTTTCCGATGACGCTTCAGTTCGTCCATGGCGGCGTGGATCGCGACGGTGCACCGTTGCATTTCCACATCCGCAACGGACGCATCAGCGGCCTGAACGCAGAAGGCACGCCGCGCGAAGGTGCGGAAAGCGTCGATCTGAGCGGCTTTGCCGTCCTGCCAGGCCTGGTGGACGGCCATATCCACCTGGACAAGAGCTTCGTGGGTGATCGCTGGCATCCGCACCAACCGGTGAACAGCCTGCGTGAGCGCCTGGCGGTGGAGAAGGCGGCGGTGGCGGGCGCGGCACCGATGGTCGACCGGGCCGAGGCGCTGATCCGCCAGTGCAGCGGCTTCGGCACGGTGGCGATGCGCTGCCACGTCGACATCGATGGCAGTACCGGGCTGCGCCATCTGGACGCGGTGCGCGAGGCGGCGCTGCGCTGTGCCGACATCGTGCGCATCCAGCTGGTGGCGTTCCCGCAGGCCGGGGTGATGTCCTGCCCAGGCACCGCCGCAGTGCTGGAGCAGGCCATTGCCGCGGGCGTGGAGGTACTGGGCGGCATCGACCCGACCACCCTCGACGGCGATGCCGAAGGCCAGCTGGCGCTGTTGTTCGGCCTGGCCGAGCGCTATGGCGTGCGGCTGGACATCCATCTGCACGAACCCGGCGAGACCGGGCTGGCACAGCTGCTGCGCATCGCTGCGCGGACCCGGGCGGCCGGATTGCAGGGCCGGGTGGCGGTCAGCCATGCCTATTCGTTGGGTGAAGTGCCGCTGGCGCGCGCGCTGCAGGTTGGCGAGGCGCTGGCCACGGCCGGCGTAGCCATCATGAGCAATGCACCGGGCGACCACCCGTTCCCGCCATTGCGTGCGCTACATGACGCCGGCGTGCGCGTGTTCGCCGGCAACGACAACATCCGCGACTGCTGGTGGCCGTACGGCAATGGCGACCTGCTGCAGCGGGCGATGCTGCTGGGCTACCGCTCCGGCTTCTACACCGATGCCGACCTGATGCTGGCGCTGGACATGGTCACCACCCATGCCGCTCAGGTGATCGGACTGCCACAGTACGGCCTTGCGGAGGGCCTCCCGGCCACCTTCGTCGCGGTGCGTGCCGACCATGGCCCGGCGGCGGTGGCTGCAGTGCCAGTGCAACGCCGCGTGGTGGTGGACGGCCGCTGGCTGTAGATCCACGCCATGCGTGGGTGATGCGATCGAATCCGGCGCGCGGCTCACACGTAATCGTCGGCGCGGGTCGCGACGAACTCCTCCAGCCACGCCAGCAGGTGGGCAATGTCGATCACCTCGCCCTGCTCGACGCGCTTGAGCAGCAGCGTACTGGCACCGATCTGCAGGCTGCTGTCGGCATAGCGCAGCACCGCATCGATGCCCCAGGCGTCGGTGACCTGCATCCACGCCAGGCCTGGCACGCGCTGGGCCAGGGTGTCGCCGAACGCCACGCCAAGGGCCTCCCAGCCGTCGCCGTCGTCACGGTCGATCAGTTCGGCGTCGACCACACGCTGCAGCGTGCTGGCTGGCAGTGGCCATTGCACCGGCAGGCTGGGGAAACCGGCCGCCACGCGTGCAGCGATCAACGACCGCTGGTGTTGCAGATGGGTCTGCAGGGCAGCGGGCAGGGGATCGAAGCGGGCGGGAATTTCGTCGGACATGGCGAGGCGCCGCGGAGCACGGAAACAGTGGGCACTGTATCTGGCGATGTGACGCCCAGGCGCGGCAGGATTGTTCAGATATCGATGTCTGATGCGCGAAACGCATCCACACATGGCGCGGATCTACGCTGCTCAATCCGGTTCGCGCTGCACCTGCCGCCACAACTCGCTGGCCAGCGCGCGCACGGCGTCATCGGCATCGGCGCGATGCAGCAGGCCGATCTCGTAGTTGTCGATCACCGGCAGGTCGCGCTCACCATCGATGATGCGGTGTTCACGCATGACCGCGCGTCGGGGCAGCAGGCTGATGCCGATGCCATCGGCCACCGCGCCCTGGATGCCGCTGAGCGACGAGCTGGTGAAGGCGATGCGCCAGCGCAGGCCCAGCGCTTCCACGGCGTGGATCATCTCGTCGCGATACAGCCCGCGCGGCGGGAAGGTGACCAGCGGCAGCGGATCCAGCTGCAGGCAGCTGCTGCGCAGGCTGTCGATCCAATGCATCGGCTCACGCCGGCAGTGCACGGCCTGACGCGTGTTGCGACGCTGTTTGACCAGCACCAGGTCCAGCTCGCCATGGTCGAATCCGTGCGCCAGGTCGCGGCTCAGTCCGCTGCTGATCTCCAGCTTCACCTGCGGATGGCGACGGCTGAAGGCCGCCAGCATCCGCGTGGTCTGCGCGTTGACGAAGTCCTCGGGCACGCCGATGCGTACGGCGGTCTCCACCGTGGCACCGGCCAGTGCCTGCGCCATTTCCTCGTTCAGGTCGAGCATGCGCCGCGCATAGCCGAGCAGGGTGTGGCCGGCATCAGTGGGATGCACGTCGCGGTGGCCCCGTTCGAGCAGGCGGTGCCCGGCCAGTTCCTCCAGGCGGCGCACCTTCTGGCTGACCGTGGACTGGGTCGAATGCAGTCGCGTGGCGGCGGTGGTGAAACTGCCACAGTCGGCCACCATCGCCAGCGCCCGCAGCAGGTCCAGTTCGAACAGGGTTCTATTCGATTTGGCACTGTCTGGCATTTGAACATTTCACTTCTGGATGCAAGTGGCGACTTCTACCATGCAGGAAAGGGGGCGGCAAGCATGGCGCTGCGGTTGTGCCGGCAGCGCCCGCAGGACCCGCCGAACAGGAGAAACGAAGATGCGTATCCATCGTTGCCGTCGCTGGCCCGCTCCGCTGGGGCGCCTGCTGCTGCTGTGCCTGCTGGCGATGGCCATTCCTGCATGTTCGGCCACCGCGGGCTCGCCCGATGCGCGCCTGCGCGACGCGGCCGCCCGCGGCGACAGCGAGGCGGTGCGCGCGGCGCTGGAAGAGGGCGCCGATCTCGACGCTCGCGACGGCCAGGGTCGTACCGCGCTGCTGCTGGCCACGCATGGCAACAACGTGGATGCCGCGCGCGAGCTGATCGAGGCCGGTGCCGACGTCAATGCCAAGGATGCGTTGCAGGACAGTGCCTACCTGTACGCCGGTGCGCGTGGCCTGGACGAAATCCTGGCGATGACGCTGGCGCACGGCGCTGATCTGCACAGCACCAACCGCTATGGCGGTACCGCGCTGATTCCGGCCGCCGAGCGCGGCCACGTCGCCACCGTGCGCACGCTGCTGCGCGCGGGCGTTGCGGTGGATCATGTCAACCGCCTGCACTGGACCGCATTGCTGGAAGCGATCCTGCTCGGCGATGGAGGTCCGCGTCATGTGCAGATCGTGCAGCTGCTGCTCGATGCCGGTGCCGATCCCGAACGGGCTGACGGCGATGGCGTGACACCACTGGCCCATGCACGGCAACGCGGCTACACCGACATCGAAGCACTGCTGCGCCAGTACGGCGCGGTGCGCTGAGGCCCGACCCTTCCACCCGCACGCTGGGCGTGCCCATCAGGATGCTGTCCATGTTCCGTTTCCATTCGCTGTCTCTTGCCGTCCTTGTTGCGGTGGCGCCGCTGTCGGCCGCGGCCGCCGAGCGTGCCGACCTGCTGATCCGCAATGCCACCGTGGTGGATGTCGAACATGCCAGCACGCTGCCTGGGCAGAGCGTGGTGATCCGCGGCGAGGACATCGTTGCCGTTGGTCCGGACGCGCAGCTGCGCAGCCAGTGGAAGACCACCCGCCAGATCGATGCCAAGGGCAAGTACCTGATCCCGGGCCTGTGGGACATGCACGTGCACTTCGGCGGCGGCCCGGCGCTGATCGAAGAAAACAAGGCGCTGCTGCCGCTGTACATCGCGCACGGCATCACCACCGTGCGTGACTGCTCCGGCGACCTGCCCGAGCAGGTGCTGCAGTGGCGTGGCGAGATCGCCAAGGGCACCCTTTTCGGGCCGCGCCTGCTCAGTTCGGGCGCGAAGATCGAAGGCATCAAGCCGGTCTGGAAGGGCACGATCGAAGTGGGCAGCGAGGCGGACGTCGATCGGGCGATCGCCCGCCTGCAGCAGGACAAGGTCGATTTCGTGAAGATCACCGACAGTACGCTGAAGCCGGAGCTGTTCCTGTACTCGGCCAGTGCCGCACGCAAGGCGGGTTTCAAGGCGTCCGGCCATATCCCGATGGCGCTGACCGTGGAGCAGGCCGTCGATGCCGGGCTGGCTTCGATCGAGCACCTGGACTATGCGTTCAAGGCCGGCAGCAAGGACGAGGCGCAGATCGCAGCCGACTTCGCCGCCGGCCGCATCGACCGCGCGGAAGCCAACCGGCGGCTCGACGCCAGCTTCGACCGCGATACCGCGATGCGCGCCTACCGCGATTTCGCCAGGCGTGGCGTGTTCGTGACCCCGACCCTCAACGGTGGCCGCATCCTCGACTTCCTCGACCAGGATGACCACGCCAACGACCCGTACCTGGCCTACATCGGCCCGGGCCTGCGCGCGACCTACCAGTGGCGCGTGGACCGCGCCGCGAAGGCCGCGCCCGCGCAGATCGAAGCGCGCCACGCGCAGTACCACCAGGTGGCCGCAGTGCTGCCGCTGCTGCAGGAGGCGGGCGTGACGATCATCGCCGGCACCGATGCGGGTTTCCTGAACTCGTACAACTTCCCGGGCATTGCGCTGCACCAGGAACTGCAGCTGTTCGTGAAGGAGGGCCTGAGTGCACCGCAGGCGTTGTCGGCAGCGACCCGTTCCGGCCCGGCCTGGTTCGGCCAGATCGATCGCTACGGTGGCGTGGACACCGGCAAGGCCGCCGACCTGGTGCTGCTGACCGCCAATCCATTGCAGGACATCGCCGCTACCGAAAAGATCGACAGCGTGATCCTGCGTGGCAACGTGTATGACCGTGCGGCGCTGGACAGGATGCTGGCCGAGACCCGGGCCAAGGTTGCCGCCTGGAATGCCGAGGCAGCCAAGCAGTAGACCTGCGCCATGCAAGGATGAGCCCCTTGCTTCCGGCACGGGAACGATTCGATGCGGGCATCTAGCATGGTGCCCGTTTTCCGTTCGAATCCCTGCATGCCTGCTTCGCCCACCCTGCTGCCGCCTGCGCCGGTTGCACCGCTTTCGTTGCCGCGCCCGCATTGGGTGATGCTGGCGTTGTGGGCGCTGTTGATTGCCACCGCTGTGCCGGCAGTGCACCTGACTCGACAGCCTGGTGGCCTGGTGCCGGCGACGTTGTTCATCCTTGGCGCCGAACTGCCCTGGATGCTGGCAACGCCACCGCTGTGGGCCGCGTGCCGGCGCTGGCCATTGTCCGCGCGCAGCCATCTGGTCGGGTGGTTGTTGCTGGGCCTGCTGCTGATCCCGCTGCTGACGGCCATTGGATGGACCTTGGGCCACCTGCTGCTGCAGCTGTGGCAGGAACAGCCATGGCCGGCACTGCCGCAGGCGATGCGAGCGATCGGCATCACGGCGCTGTTCGCACTGCCGACCTTCATTGCGGTGGCAGGCGTCGGCCATGGCCTGGCCGGAGCGCAGCGGCTGAAGGCGCAGACGGAGGCGTTGCAGCAGGCCCGTGAAGTCGCCCTGCGGCAGCACCTTCAGCACCATTTCCTGTTCAATGCACTCAATGCCATCGGCGGATTGGCGTTGCAGAGGCCGCATCTGGCGGACGCGGCGCTGGCGCAGCTGTCATCGCTGCTGCGGGACACGCTGCAGTGCCCGGCGCAGCGTGCGCTGGCCGACGAGCTGGGGGCCGCGCAGGACTACGTCGCCCTGCAGTCACTGCTGCGCGACGAGGCACTGCATCTTCGCCTGCATGCCAGCGCCCAGGCGCTGGCGTGGCGGGTGCCGGGCCTGCTGCTGCAGCCGTTGATCGAGAACGCGGTACTGCATAGCGGCTGGCAGCCGGGTGATGAACCGCTGTGGATCGAGCTGCGTGCGGAGGTGGACGGGGGGCTGCTCGAGGTGTCGCTGTTCAATGCCTGCGTGCGACCCAGCAGCGGCGATGGCCTGGGCACCGGCCAGGCGGCATTGAAGCGGCGGTTGGCGATGATCGGGGGGCGCTTGCGCGCTGGCAGCGAGGGCGGTGGTTACCGCGCGCGGCTGATCCTGCCGCGGGTGGCCACGTGACGCGACCGCTGAGTGTGTTGCTGGTGGATGACGTAGCGCTGGCGCGTGATCGCCTGCGCCGGTTGCTGGCGGGGATGCCGCAGGTCAGGGTCGATGCGGAAGCGGCAACGCTGGCGCAGGCGCGCGATCATCTGCAGGGGCGACGTTTCGACCTGCTGCTGCTGGACCTGGCCCTGCCCGACGGCCACGGATGGGCGTTGCCACTGCAGCAGCCGGCGCTGGCGGCGCACACTATTTTCGTGACCGCGCTGCCTCACCACGCGCTGCGTGCCTTTGAACTGGGCGTGGCCGACTACCTGCTCAAGCCGGTGGCGGCACCGCGGCTGCAGGAGGCGATCGAACGGGTGCGGCGCTTGGCCGGCCTCGCCCCGGCCGCGGGCGGCAGTACGCGGGTGCTGGCAGTACCCGACGCCGGCGGCGTCCGCTATGTGCCGCTGGCGCAGATCGACTACATCGACATGGCCGGTCACTATGCCTGCGTGCATGTGGGGCAGCAGCTGCATCTGCTGCGTGAACCGCTGGCACGGTTGGCCGAGCGGCTGGGAGATGGGGAACTGCTGCGCGTGCATCGTTCGGTGCTGGTGAACCCGCTGCGGGTGCGGTCCCTGATCGAGCGGCACAACGGCGATGCGCTGCTTGAACTGGCCGAAGGCGTGCAGGTGCCGGTCAGCCGCAGCTACCGGCCGGCGCTGGAGGAGGCGCTGGCCGCACGGTCCTGACCCACGGCCGGTGCCAGCGGCGGCACGGTTGGTGCCAGTTCCGCTGAAGCATCCCGCCTCCGGAGCGCGGCCGGTGCACCCTGCTGCATTCCAGATCAGGGTAGGACACGAGAATGCGTTGGGGCTTGGGGATTCTGTTGGGTGCGCTGGCGCTGCCCGCGCTGGCGGGGGTAACGGTGCACGTTGATGATCATCCCGGGCGCGCCGATCGCGTTCCTGCCATCACGGTCGAGGGCCTGGCAGCGGCCGAAGTGATCCAGCTGCGCTTGTCGATGCGCGACCGCCGGGGCCAGCGCTGGCAATCACATGCTGCCCTGCGTGCGGATCTGCAGGGACGTGTCGACATCTCCCGCACTGGATCGGAGCAGGGCAGCTACCGGGGCGTCGACGCAAGCGGGCTGATCTGGTCGATGCAGCCGCAGGAGGGGACGCCCAACGCCCTTCCTTTGCAGTGGCAGCGCTCCGACGATGGCCTGGGATTCCAGCCGCAGCACTTCGAGCTGGAGGTGGAGCGGGCAGGATCGGTGGTTGCGCGCAGAACCCTGCGACGCCACCTGATGCTGCCGAGCGTCCAGGTGCAACGGGTCGAAATGGACGGGCGCGAAGCGCACCTGTATCTGCCAGCCGGCCTGCAGGCCGAGGCCAGGGCCCCTGCGCTGGTGACATTGGGCGGCGCGGAAGGTGGATTCGAGGGCGGCGACACCTATGCTGCGTGGCTGGCCAGCAACGGCTATGTCGCGCTGTCGGTGGCCTGGTACCGCGGGCCAGGGGTGCCCAAGGACCTGATCGAGGTTCCGCTGGAGACCGTGCGCGATGCAGCGCGCTGGCTGCAGCTGCACCCGCGGGTCAACCCGCAACGGGTGGGGCTGATGGGGGGCTCATGGGGCGGCATCGTGACCATGGCCACCGCAGTACATCTGCCCGAGCTGCGCGTTGCGGTGTCCTGGGTGGGCAGCCCGGCTCCTTTCCGCGGCATCGCGCGTGATGTGGCGCCCGCCGACTTCCGCGCGGTCGACCGTTCGCCGTTGAGCTGGAAGGGCAGGCCGCTGCCGTGGCTGCCGTATCGCAAAGACATTGATTGGGGAGCCCCAGGGCCGCAATGGGAGCCCGCGTTGCAGGCCGCGCTGCTGCCCATCGAGACGATGGCCGCGCGCACGCTGTGGATCGGCGGAGGTGATGATCGGCTCGGCGATTCCGGCGTGATGATGGCGGTGGCACAGCGCAGGCTCGCTGCGGCAGGGCGCGGTGATCGCGATCGCTTCCTGTACTACGCGGATGCAGGGCACCTGATCACGCCGCTGCTGCAACCGACCACCCACCGCCATGATGTGGGGCCGTATCTGCAGGTAGGTGGAACGCCTGAAGGACACGCACGCGCTGATCGTGAGGTGGGGCCGGCGGTGCTGGCGTTCCTGGCGGAGGCCCTGTAGCCGGCCGGGATTCATCCATGCATGGCGTGGATCTATTGAGCGTGGGACCCTGGCGTCAATCCAGCCCGCTGTCATCCAGGCTGATGATGCCGCGCCGCAGCGCCTGGGTGACCGCATGCGTGCGATCACCCACGCCAAGCTTGTCCATCAGGCTCTTCATGTGCGCCTTCACCGTCTGCTCGGAAATCTGCATGCGTTCGCCGATGCGCTTGTTCGACAGGCCCGCCGCCACGTGCCGCAGCACCTCGGTTTCACGGGGTGACAACCGGTCTTCCACCACGTGCGCGGCGATGCTGGCAGCCACCGCCGGTGGGATCGGTGCGCGCCGGCCACCGGCCACCATGCGGATGGTGTCGACCAGTTCATGGCGCAGCATGTCCTTCAGCAGGTAGGCACTGGCACCGGCCTGCAGTGCGCGCACCGCACGCACATCGCCGCGGTAGGTGGTCAGCACGATGATCCGCGCGCGCGGGTCGAGCGCGCGGATCCGCACGATCGCTTCAACGCCATCCAGGCGTGGCATCTGCAGATCCATCAGCACCACGTCCGGGTGCAACCGCTGGTAGCACGCGATGGCCTCTTCGCCGTCGGCGGCTTCGCCAAGCAGCTGCAGGTCGGCCTGCGCGCCCAGCAGCGCTGCCAGGCCGTCGCGCAGCAGGGGGTGGTCATCGACCACCAGGACGCGGATCGGGGCAGGGATTTCAGTCATGCTTCGGTGTGCTCCAGGGCCAGCGCCAACGCGATGGAAGTCGGTGATACAGGCGCCGCGCGGGGACCGCCAGCGCAATTTCGGTACCCAGTCCGGGGCGCGTCCACAGCTGCAGCTCGGCACCCAGACGCTGCGCCCGCTCGCGCATGCCCTGCAGGCCCCAGTGGCCGTGGCCGGCGTTCTCGTCGGCGATACCCACGCCATCATCGCGCACGTGCAGCAGGAAGCAACGCGTGCCGTAGGACAGCTCCACCTCGATGGCACTGGCGTCGGCGTGACGCAGCGCATTGCGGATCGCCTCGCGCCCGATCAGGAAGACCTCTTCAGCGGCGTCGGCCTGAAGCAGTGGCGCTGCCCCCTCCACGGTCAGGCGCAGCGGGTTGGTGCCCTGGCCGGCGTACTCGGCGTGCACATCGGCCAGCGCCGACGCAAGGTCGCGATCGGCGAACGGGCCATCACGCAATGCGTTGACCCGCTCGCGGCCTTCGGCCAGGTTGCGCTCGGCCAGCTGCATCGCCGACTCCAGCTGGCTGCGCACCGGCGCCGGGGTCTGCGCGGACTGGCTGATCGCATGCAGGCGCAGGATCAGGCCCTGGCTGCCCTGCAGCAGGGTGTCATGCAGGTCGCGGGCGATGCGTTCGCGTTCACCGTGGCGCTCCTGCAGACGGGCACGGAACAATGCCGCCAGCTGGCCACTGCGGATGCGTACGGCCATCACCAGCAGTGCCAGTATCGCCGCTGCGCACAACAGCTTGAACCACACCGTCTGCATGAACGTAGGCGCGATGCGGAAGCTGCGGCTGGCCGGCGTGGTGCTCCAGATGCCGTCTTCGTTGGCAGCTTCCACCTCGAAGCGGTAATTGCCCGGTTCCAGGTTGGTGTAGTACGCACGGGTACTGCTGCCGGCGTCCTGCCAGCCGTCGTCGACGCCGGACAGGCGATAGCGGTAGCGGTTGCGCTCCGGGCGTGCCAGCGACAGCGCCACGTAGTCGATCTGCAGCTGGCTGGTGCCTGCCGGCAGGCGCAGGCCGTCACGCAGGGGCTGGTGTGCACTGCCGTACAGCACCTCGCCGATGCGCACGCTGGGCGCCATCATGTTGACGTGCGAGCGCGTGGTATCCAGCCAGGCCAGGCCCTGGTTGGTGGCCAGCCACAGCAGTCCGTCATCGGCCAGCGCGGCGGTGGCGATCGGCCCGCTCTGCAGGGCAATGCCTGGCATGCCGTCTACCGCATCGAACAGGCGCGGCGTCACCTGTATTCCGGTGCGCAGGGCGAGGCGCAGCTGGCTGCTCTGCAGCCGTACCAGGCCCCGGCTGCCATTGAGCCACAAGTGGCCACGTGCGTCGGCGACCATGCCGGTGATGCCCTCGAGCACACCGGCCATGTCAGTGCGGACGGGCACGAATGGGCCATTTCCCACGCGCGCGGCAAGGCCGGCTTCGCCGGCCACCAGCAGCAGATCCTGATGCTGCAGCAGCGCGGTCACCGGCCCCACGGCAAGCCCGTGGGTGGCATCGAAGGTGTCGATGCCCGTGCTGCGCATGCGGCGCAGCCGGCCGTCGGCATAGCCGAGCAGCAGCTGACCCTCGTGGTCCAGTGCAAGCGTTGAACAGGACAGCTCGGGCAAGCGCGTTTCGCGCCGCCATTGGCCATGCCGGTAATGCAGTACGCCGTGTTCGCCACTGCAGACCCAGGCCTGTTCGTCGTCGGCGAACAGCAGGGCATGCAGCGGTTGCCCGGTGAATGGTGCCGGCAGTGGAATCAGGGTGGTGTGGCCGGCCACCGTGCGTGCCAGGTTGACCCAGTCGAACTGCCAGACCGGCGTGGGCGCCTGGCGTGCGGCCGTCTGCAGCTGCGCGGCGTTGCCGTCCAGCAACGGCCGGCGCAGATCGTACAGTTTGAGGTCTTCGCCATAGCCATACACGCGTCCATCGCTGGCCCGCACCAGTGAGTGGTAGGGGTCGCTGGGGCCGGCGGTGAGCGTATGCACGCTGCGTGCGCGGAAGCGGTTGAGGCCAAGATTGGTGCCGACCCAGAGGTTGCCCT
Organism: Stenotrophomonas sp. GD04024; assembly: GCF_029837545.1. Lineage (NCBI taxonomy): Bacteria > Pseudomonadati > Pseudomonadota > Gammaproteobacteria > Lysobacterales > Lysobacteraceae > Stenotrophomonas > Stenotrophomonas sp. GD04024. The sequence continues at coordinate 114,478 of NZ_JAOEDV010000003.1, forward strand.
CGCGATCGACGATGATCGGCACGGCCGACGTGGCGGTCAGCCCGTGCGGTGAATCGAAGCGCTCCATGCGCACGGCATGGTCGCCCTGGAAGGTGACCCGCGCCACGCCGCCATGTGGGCTCATCGTGGCCCACAGCGCACCATCGGCGGTGAACTGCAGGCGCGCGGCGACCAGATCCGGCAATCGCCGTGCTTCGCGCTCGTGCTCGGCCATCAGGCCCTGCGCGTTGGCCAGCGGCGAGGTGCCGCGCACGCGGTCGGCCAGCCACACTTCGCCCTGCGGGCTTTCCGCCAGTGACGCCATCTGCGATACGGCGATGCCGGTGTCCTTGAATACGGCATCGCCTGATGCGCGCATCCAGACCTTCAGGTCGGCCAGAACCCAGAAGGTGCCGCGGCTGTCATGCAGCACCCATTGCACGCGATGCTCCGGCACGCCGGTCCCGCTCGGCAGTGGTTGCCAGCGCTGGCCGTCGAACCAGCGCAGGCCACCATTGATGGCCGCCCACAGCCGACCGTCGCGGCCCTGGCTGAACTGCGGAACCACGCCGACCGGAACGCCCTGGCGGCGGCCGTAGTTGTGCAGCTGGCCGCGCGCGAGCTGGCTGATGCCGGCCTGGAAGTAGCCGATCCAGAGTGCGCCATCGCTGCCGTGCGCCAGCGTGACCATGTTGGAGGAGGGAAAGGCGCTGCCGACCGGTGCCGGCTGGCGTTCAAAGCGGCGGCCATCGAAGCGGTAGAGGCCCGAGCCGGTGGCCAGCCACAACAGGCCATCGCGGTCCTGGCTGATGTCCCAGATATCGCCGGGCGCGCCCTGGCCAACCCGCCAGGCGGTGTGCTCGTAGCCGGGCAGGCCGCTGCTCAGCAAAGGGCGCTGCACGGCGAACGCCTGCAGGGAGATCAACAGCAGCAGGCACGCCAGCAGCGCTGGCAGGCGCTGCTGGAACGGGAAGGGGCGGCCATGCATGGCGGGCATTCTGTCAGGTACGGGGCAGGCCAGGGTGACCCGAACGGGGTAGGCGCATGGCGCGGCGCTGGGCTATCACCCCGGCATGTTCCGTGGAGCCCGGCCATGCAGCGCCTGTTTGTGATGTTTCCCGACCGTGCACCGGGCCTTGGCCTGCTCTGGCTGCGGCTGTGCGTGGCCGCTGCGTTGTGCATGCCGGCGCCGCACGCCGGTGAGTGGTCGATCCCCGGCCTGCTGGTGGCCGCGATGCTGGTGCTGGGCGTGCTGACCCCGCTGGCGGCGGTGTTGGCAACGCTGGGCCTGTACCTGCTGGCCCAGCCGTGGGCACTGGTGCCACTGCCGCTGGCGCTGCTGCTGCTTGGGCCGGGTGCCTATTCGCTGGATGCCCGGCTGTTCGGCCGTCGCCTGCTGGGGCGGCGGCCCCCCCCATTCGGGTAGGTGCCGGCTTCGTCCGACGGGGGTAGGGCTTCCGGCGCGTGGCACCGACCATGAGCCACCCCTCTGCGGCGTCCCCCATGGCCATCGTCTCCCTGCCTGCTTCGCCCGCCGCATCGCTGGCCCCGCACCAGACGGCGGCGTTGCAGCGTGCCCTGCGCTATGTCGATGACCACCTGTCGCAGCCGCTGCGGGTGACCGAGCTGGCGGAGGCTGCCTGTGTCAGTCGCTTCCATCTGGTGCGCCTGTTCCGTAGCGGCACGGGCGCGAGCCCGCTGCGCTACGTGCGCCGCCGCCGCATCCAGCGCGCCTGCCAGCTGTTGCCGGACGCGAAGCAGCCGATGTCATCCCTGGCGCAGCAGCTGGGCTTTTTCGACCAGAGCCATTTCGTCCGCAGCTTCCGCGCCGAGACCGGCTGCAGCCCAGGCCAGTACCTGGCCGGCGATGCGGCCCTGTTGCTTCCCGCAGAAAATGTTTCCAACGGAGTCCATCCATGAGCCTTGCCACCGCTGTTGCCGCCCCGTCCCTGTTGTCGCCCACCGATCACGCGCTGGTGCTGATCGACTTCCAGTCGCAGATGGCATTCGCCACCCATACCATCGACATCTCGGCGCTGCGCAACAACGTGTCGCTGATCAGCAAGGGCGCCAAAGGCTTCAACGTACCGGTGCTGCTGACCACGGTGGCCGAAACGTCGTTCTCCGGCCCGATGTTCCCGGAACTGCCGGAGATCTTCCCGGGCCGGCCGGTGTTCGACCGGACCTCGATGAATACCTGGGAAGATCAGGCGGTGATCGCGGAGATCAATCGCATCGGCAAGCGCCGCCTGGTGCTTGCCGGCCTGTGGACCAGCGTCTGCATCGTCGGTCCGGCGCTGTCAGCGCTGGCGCAGGGGTTCGAGGTGTACGTGATCACCGATGCCTGTGGCGATGTCAGCGAAGAGGCCCACGAGCGTGCGATCACCCGCATGGTGCAGGCCGGCGCGGTGCCGATGACCAGCGTGCAGTACCTGCTTGAACTGCAGCGCGACTGGGCACGTGGCGAGACCTACGAGCTGACCACCGGCATCGCCCGCGACCACGCCGGCGGCTATGGCATCGGCATCCAGTACGCCAAGCGCATGTTCGGCGCGCAGGAAGGCGGGCACTGAGCATGCTGGCCGGCCATGGCCTCGACCTGGCCCTGCTGATGCTGCGCGTGGCAGCCGGAGGCTTCCTGCTGCCGCACGCGCTGGGCAAGCTGTTCGGCTGGTTCGGAGGCCCCGGGCTGGCCGGTTTTGCCACTGAACTGCGCGGCTTCGGCCTGCCAGCGGTGGCACCGCTGCCGCTGTTGCTGGCCCTGCTGCAGGTGCTGTCCGGGCTGGCCGTGCTGCTGGGCTGGCAGACCCGGGTCGCCGCGCTTGCGGCGGCTGCCTTCATCGGCTTCACCGTACTGTTGGCCTTGCCCAGGGGCTGGTTCTGGATGCGCGGCGGTGGCGAGTACCCGTTGATGTGGACCACGGTACTGCTGGCCCTCGCGCTGGCCGGGCCCGGCGCCTGGGCACTGGATGGCCAGCGCCTTCCAGGAGACCTCGCATGAGTCACGATCCACTCGACCACGGCCGCCGCAACGTGGTGCTGGGCGGCAGCGCCGCGATGGCGCTGGGCCTGGCTGGCCGCGCCGGAGCTGCATTCGATTCCACTTCCAAGGAGCGTCGCATGAGCACGCTGGTCATCCGCAATGCCCGCATCACCACCCTCGACCCGCAGCAGCCACACGCACAGGCGCTGGCCGTGCAGGAGGGGCGCATCGTTGCCGTCGGCAGTGACGAGCAGATCATGCGCGACTGGGGCACCGAAGCGACCCTGATCGATGCGCAGGGCCGGCGCCTGTTGCCCGGCCTCAACGACAGCCACACGCATCTGATCCGCGGCGGCCTGAACTACAACCTGGAACTGCGCTGGGATGGCCTGCGTTCGCTGGCCGATGCGATGGCGATGCTGAAGGCACAGGTTGATCGCACCCCGGCGCCGCAATGGGTACGCGTGGTCGGTGGCTTCACTGCCGCGCAGTTCAACGAAAAGCGCCTGCCGACCCTGCAGGAACTCAACGACATCGCGCCGGATACGCCGGTATTCCTGCTGCACCTGTACGACCGCGCGCTGCTCAACCGCGCTGCGCTTCGGGCCTGTGGCTACACGAAAGACACGCCGGACCCGCCGGGCGGGCAGATCGTGCGCGACTCGCTGGGCAACCCGACCGGACTGCTGCTGGCCAAGCCCAACGCGCTGATCCTGTATGCAACGCTGGCCAAGGGGCCCCGGCTGCCGATCGAGTACCAGGCCAATTCCACCCGCCACTTCATGCGTGAGCTGAACCGGCTGGGCATCACCTCGGTGATCGACGCCGGAGGCGGTTTCCAGAATTATCCGGAGGACTACCAGGTCATCGAGCAGCTGCACCGCGATGGCCAGCTGACAGTGCGCATCGCCTACAACCTGTTCACCCAGAACAAGGGCAAGGAAGTGGATGACTTCCGCGGCTGGAGCGAGATGCTGCAGCCTCGCCAGGGCGATGACCTGCTGCGCCACAATGGGGCCGGCGAGATGCTGGTGTTCTCCGCTGCCGACTTCGAGCTGTTCAACGAGCCACGCCCGGAGTTGCCGGCGGAGCTGGAACCGGAACTGCACGTTGTGGTGAAGCTGCTGGTCGAGAAGCGTTGGCCGTTCCGCATCCACGCCACCTACGACGAGAGCATCACCCGCATCCTGGACGTGTACGAGCAGGTCAACCGCGAGGTGCCGTTCGATGGCCTGCACTGGTTCATCGACCATGCCGAGACCATCACTCCGCGCAACATCGAACGCATCCGCGCGCTCGGCGGCGGCATCGCCGTGCAGCACCGCATGGCCTACCAGGGCGAGGCCTTCGTCGAGCGCTACGGTGTGCAGGCGGCGCGGCATACGCCGCCGGTGAAGCGGATGCTGGCCGAAGGCGTGCCGGTGGGTGCCGGAACCGATGCCACCCGCGTGGCCAGCTACAACCCGTGGGTGGCGTTGTCCTGGCTGGTGACCGGGCGCACCGTGGGCGGCCTGGCCCTGTACGGCGATGAGAACCTGTTGGAGCGCGAACAGGCGCTGCGCCTGTGGACCCAGGGCAGCGCGTGGTTCTCGGGCGACGAAGCGGTGAAGGGCACGCTTAAGGCTGGCCAGCTGGCCGACTTCATCCTGCTGTCGGCTGATTTCTTCCGCGTCGATGACGCGCAGATCGCCGACATCACCAGCGTGTTGACCGTGGTCGGTGGCCGCATCGTGCACGCCGACGGTGACTACGCCGGCCTGGCCCCGCAGCTGCCGCCGGCGATGCCCAACTGGTCGCCGGTGAACCGGTTTGGCGGCTACCACGTGGGTGGAGCCGCGACCGGCCTGGCCGCTGCCCACCGCCATCACCACGGTGTGGCCTGCAGTACGCATGGCGCCCATGGTCATGCCGCCCGGCACGTGGCGCCGACCGATGACCTGACCGCGTTCTGGGGCGCGATGGGATGCTCGTGCTTCGCGTTCTGAGCCTGGCGCTGCTGGCCATGCCGGCGCTGGCGCTGGCCTGCGACGGCGGCCACTGCAGCGATGCGGGCGACGGCCAACTGCAATGGGATGCGTCGCTACGCGTGCGTGGCCTGTACTACGATCCGACCCGCTTCGGCATCGGAGGCGCAGAGGATGGCTACGGCCTGCTGCGTGCGCTGGCCTCGGCCACCTATGGGGAAGACACCTGGCAGGCGAAGCTGCAGCTGGGTGTGCACGCCGAGAGTGGCAAGGCCGGCGGCCCCGGCCGTACCGATCGCAGCGCGTTGGACGTGCAGCAGGCGTACTGGCGCTGGCAGCACGGTGGCTTTCATCTGCAGCTGGGGCGGCAGGAGGCCGGCTACGGCAGTTCGCGGCTGTTGTCGGTACGCGATGGGCCGAACATCCGCCTGGCCTTCGACGGCGCACGTGCAGGCTGGAAAGGCCGTCTTGGCATGCTGGACCTGATGGTGCTGCGGCCGGTGGAGAATCGAACCGGTGCCTTCGATGATCGGGGCGAACACGGTGCCCACCTGTGGGGTGCGTACGCCACGACGGCGCGCGGTCAGGCGGCGGGCCAGTGGGATCTGTACCTGCTGGACTACCGCCGCGACGGCGCGCGCTTCGCCGCAGGCAGCGGTACCGAACGTCGGCAGACACTCGGCGCGCGCTGGTTCGGCCAGGCCGGTGCACTGGACTGGAACAACGAACTGGTGGTGCAGGGCGGTGAGCTGCGGACCGTCACGGGTGACCTCGACATCCGCGCCTGGACGCTGGCTACTGATACGGGTTGGCGCTGGCCGGACCTGCCGCTGCAGCCACGGCTGGGCCTGAAGGCCGACATCGCCAGCGGCGACGGTAGTCTGCGCGATGGCCGGCTGGCAACGTTCAATGCCTTGTTCCCGAAATCGGCCTACTTCAGCGAGGCCAGCCTGCTGGCACCGGCCAACCTGATGGATATCCAGCCTACGCTGAGCCTGCGCCTGCACGACGCAGTGACGACGGAGCTGGGCGTACAGATGGCCTGGAAGCATCGGCGCGCCGATGCGGTCTACACCACGCCGGCACCGCTGGCGGCGCTGCCAGGCAGTGCCGGTGGTGCGCGCCGCATCGGCAACCAGTACAAATCCGAAACCCGCTGGCAGGCCAGCGAACACTGGCAATGGCAGCTGCAGCTGGCCTGGGTCGATGCCGGTCCTGCACTGAAGCAGGCCGGGGGCCAGGACACGCTGTTCGCCTCGATCGTTGGAGCATGGCAATGGTGAACGCAACCGCGTCGCAACCTTCCGTACCGGCCGCAGGGGCCTGGTCGCCGTTGAAGATCCGGATGTTCCGTTCGATCTGGCTGGCGATCCTGGCCAGCAACATCGGCACCTGGGTCAATGATGTGGCCGCCGCCTGGGTGATGGCCGAGCGCACCGGCTCACCGTTGATGGTGGCGCTGGTGCAGTCGGCGACCACGGTGCCGATCGTGCTGCTGGCACTGGCCGCCGGCACCCTGGCCGACATCGTCGACCGGCGCAGGTACCTGCTGGCCACCCAGGGCTGGATGCTGCTGGTGGCTGCGGTGATGGCGGCGCTGACCGCGATGGACATGCTGACCCCGCAGCTGCTGGTGCTGCTGACCTTCTGCATGGGGTGTGGCGCGGCGATGGCGATGCCGGCGCAGGCCGCGATCGTGTCCGAACTGGTGCCGCAGCCGATGCTGGCCTCGGCGGTGGCGCTGAACTCGATCGGCATCAACATCGCGCGCTCGATCGGCCCGGCCATCGGCGGCGTGATCGTGGCCCAGCTCGGTGCGGTCTGGGCCTTCGGTTTCAACGCCATCACCTTCGCCGCGATGCTGTTCGTGGTGTGGGGCTGGAAGCGCGACCCGAAGCAGTCCAGCCTGCCGCCGGAAGGCTTCGGTGCCGGCCTGAAGGCAGGCCTGCGCTATGCCAGCCGCGCCGGGCGGCTGCAGGCAGTGCTGATCAAGTCGGTCGGCTTCTTCTTCTTCTTCGCCGCGGCGATGAACGCCTTGCTGCCGGTGGTGGTGCGCGGGCAGATGCAGGGTGGGGCGGGGCAGTACGGCATGCTGCTGGGCTGCATTGGCATCGGTGCGGTCGGCGGCGCGCTGCTGTTGCCGAAGCTGCGCGCACAGATGGACCGCGACCTGCTGGTGCTGCTGGCCACGCTGTCGCTGGCGTTGAGCCTGGTCGGGCTGGCGCTGACCCGCAGCTGGTACGTGCTTCCCGTGGTGATGCTGGTCAATGGCTTTGCCTGGATCACCGTGCTCTCTTCGCTGCAGATCGCCGCGCAGACGGCGGTACCGGCGTGGGTACGTGCGCGCGCGCTGGCGCTGTACATCATGGTGTTCTCTGCCGGCATGGCCGCTGGCGGCCTGAGCTGGGGCGCGCTGGCGCAGCGCACCTCGCCTGAGCTGGCCCTGCTGGTGGCTGCTGCCGGTGCGGTGATCGGCGGACTGCTGGTCTGGCGCGTGCGCATCGCCGGTACTGAAGACCTGAACCTGCGTCCGGCCGGGCACTGGCCGGCACCGGAACTCTCAGTACCGGTATCCAATGATCGCGGCCCGGTGCTGGTGACCATTGAATACCGCATCGACGATGCCGATCGCAGCGCATTCCAGGCGCAGATGCGCGCGCTGGGAACGATCCGTCGCCGTGATGGCGCCGTGGTCTGGGGCGTGGTTGAGGATGTGGCGACGCCGGGCATCCACCTGGAGTATTTCGTGACCCCGTCGTGGCTGGAGCATCTGCGCCAGCACGAACGCATCACCGCCGATGACAAGGCGATCCAGGAGGTGCTGCGCGAACTGCATCGCGGCGAACGGGCACCAGTGGTACGTCACTTCGTGGGCGGCCATGACCCGCTGCCCAAGGCCGGCGTTCCGCACCACCACAGTGACATCTGACCTGCTCTGGTGGAGCCGGCCGCTGGCCGGCTGCATGTGC